>CAYWSI010000489.1:0-1002 GCA_964460585.1 uncultured Algimonas sp. | reverse complement strand
AGACAGGGAACACCACATCGGGTGAACAGGCTTGCAGTGCGGGTACCAAATTCTGATCGAGTTCGATTTCCGTGCACTCAATACCTGGTTGCGCCTCTAGGGCGCCCGCCACACCCGCAGCGGAGCTGCGTGAGACAGCGGCCTCCGGTGAATCGCCGCCTTTCAATACGGCAACATGGATGCTGGGGTTAGCCATAGTAGCTGCTCCTCATGATGGGCTGGCATTGTCGATCACGAGATCGAGTAGGGGATCGGGACAGTCGATACCGAAGGCGACGCAGAAAAACTGGTATTCCGCTTGGGCCGCGAACTGGATGTTTTCTGCGCGGCGAAAGCCGTGACCTTCACCGCTGAATTCGACATAAGCCACTGGCAAACCTTTGGCCTTGATCGCCGCTACCATCGCCTGTGCTTGTCCGGGGGGCACAATGGCATCATCTGAACCTTGAAAAAATATCACAGGACAACTCAGTGTCTCGACGTGGTTGATTGGCGAGCGTTCCTGCCACTTTGCCTGCGGCACAAGGCCGTCAATGTAGCGGGCTTCGAACTTATGGGTTTCATTGGCTAGTGCAGTCAGGTCGCCGATGCCATAGTGACTGGCACCGGCCGCGAATCGATCCCCGAAGGTCAGTGCAGCCAGTGTTGTATAGCCGCCGGCGCTACCGCCTTTGATAGCGAGACGGGCCGGGTCTGCTAAACCTTGTTGCGCGAGATGTGCAGCCGCATCCTCGCAGTCGATGACATCCACGAGTCCCCAGTTATTGTTTAGGCGCGCGCGATATTCGCGCCCGAAGCCGGTACTGCCGCCATAGTTTACGTCCGCGACTGCCCAGCCTCGGGTCGTGTAGTACTGAATGCGCAAGTTCAGAGCGGTCGAACTTGCGGCACTTGGTCCGCCGTGACTGAGCACTAACAGCGGAGGACGTGCGTTCGGCTCACCTGGTGCTAGCTGGACCGCGGGATTGCAGGGCGGGTAGTAGTTCGCGTAGCTGATTTGAC
>CAYWSI010000488.1:0-1004 GCA_964460585.1 uncultured Algimonas sp. | reverse complement strand
TAGCCTACGTAAGCTACGTCTCTGATCCTGAAGAATGGTTGGTATTGTTGCGGGTACCCAGCGTTTGGCGCATCTTAGTACCCGCCAATGAAGCCCAAAGTGATGAGTTTTTGCTCAGTGACGGCTACAAAAACCAGGTAATGACTCGGCTGGTGGGCCACGCCGATGTCAACACAGAACACCGCACCATCTATCGTGTGCATCAACGAGTGGTCAGCCGATTCGATCACGGCAATGTGTTCTTGGTAGGTGATGCGGCGCACCTAAACAACCCGCTGGGTGGCTTCGGTATGAATAGCGGCATTCATGATGCGCAAAATCTATGTGCGAAGATCGAACGTTGTCTGGCCCAAGGCCATGACACTCGCGCGTTCGAGCTCTTTGGTCGCCAGCGCTACGCGGTGACCCAGAGTTTCATCCAAGCTCAAACGATCGCCAATAAAGCACTGCTTGAACAGGGCACAGCAGCGGGCCAACAACAGCGGCTAGCCCAGATGCGATATCTACGCGACGACAAAGCACAACGTCGAGCCTTTCTATTGAAGCAGGCCATGTTCACGAGCCTAGCTGAAGCGAACGCGATTCCTTAGCCCAACGTCGGGAAATTCTCATGCAAGATCAATTGGCACAGCGCAAATCGTTCGGCGTTCTCGGCCCCTCCACCAACACCATCGTGCAGCCCGATTTTGATGACCTAAGGGTGCCAGGGGTGACGAATCACTACAGCCGCATTATCGTTGAAGATGCCGCCGCCATATCCGATCAATCCTTCATGGCCGGCACCCTCGAGATTTCCGCCAACACCCACGATGCCGTACGGGGCGTTATGACCTGCAATCCCGACCACCTGGTAATGGGTATGTCGGCTGTCACCTTTTATGGCGGCGCACAAGGCGCACGGGAATGGAAGTCAAACGTCGAAGCCGTTGCCGGCATATCACTCACTATGGGATCGGAATCACTCGTCGCGGCGATTAAGGCCTATGGCGGCATCAAGCGTGTCG
>CAYWSI010000487.1:0-1009 GCA_964460585.1 uncultured Algimonas sp. | reverse complement strand
CAAAACTAACAGGAAAACCTGCTGCTTGCCTCGCGATTGCCGGGCCGGGCGCAACGAACCTTGTGACAGGCCTCTGGGACGCAAAAGTCGACCGCGCGCCCGTCTTAGCTTTGACAGGACAGGTGCAAGTTCAGGTCTTTGGCCCAGGCGCTTTCCAAGATATCGACCTGAAGGCCGCCTTCGCGCCTGTTGCGAAATTCAGCCAAAATGTTTTGGCCTCGTCCAATCATGCAGAGCTAACGAACCTTGCCTGTAAATCCGCTCTGGATACACGCGATGTCGCGCATTTGATCTTCCCAGATAATGTACAGACCATGCCTGCGGCAGAAGATGCGAAAGCAGGTTCGCCGGAAGGCCGCATGGCGGATAGGCATATTATGCCGTCCGAAGCCTCGCTGAAAAAAGCGGTTAAGGCCTTAAAGGCGGCCAAA
Organism: uncultured Algimonas sp.; assembly: GCA_964460585.1. Lineage (GTDB taxonomy): Bacteria > Pseudomonadota > Alphaproteobacteria > Caulobacterales > Maricaulaceae > Litorimonas. The sequence goes on along the minus strand of CAYWSI010000487.1, from coordinate 578 downwards.
CGCCCCCTCATCATTGTGGGTTACGGCGCCAATGAACCCATGAGCGATATCATTGCCTTTGCCGAACATATTGGCGCGCCAATCGCGACGACATTTAAAGCCAAGGGCCAAATCCCTGATAACCACCCGCTCGCAGCAGGTGTGCTGGGCCGTTCAGGAACGCCTATTGCAAGTTGGTTCATGAATGAGTGTGATCTGATTTTGGCCTTGGGCGCATCCTTCTCCAACCATACGGGTATTGAGAAATCCAAGCCGATTATCCAAGTCGATTTCGACCCAGCGCAATTGGGCCGGTTCCACTCTATCGACGTGCCTGTCTTGGGCGAAATTGGCGTGACTGTTGGCGCTTTTGCTAAAGCGCTGAAAAAACACAAAATGACGGACCAACGCGAGGAAATCGCAGGGCGCTGGAAAATTTGGCGCGCGGAAAAAGAGAACCGTCGCCGGGATACAAGCGACAAGGGTTTAAATTCCGCGACAATTTTCGACGCGCTTTCCAAGCTTGTTCCAGATGATGCTGTCATTCCGGTTGATGTCGGGAATAACACCTATTCCTTTGGTCGTTATTTTGAATGTGC
>CAYWSI010000486.1:0-1010 GCA_964460585.1 uncultured Algimonas sp. | reverse complement strand
TGCAAAGTACTTGGAAGGGATGCCTTTGTTCAGGCTAGAGCGCCAACTCAATCGCTACGGCATGCCCGTACCGAGATCAACCCTTGCCAACTGGATAATTCAAAGTGGTGAGCTGAGTCAACCGCTGATTAACTTGATGCGAGAGAAGCTCATTAGCTACGACATCGTTCAGATGGATGAATCGCGCTTTCAGGTGCTTCGAGAAGACGGTAAAACGGCCCAGAGTCAATCCTATATTTGGGTACAACGTGGAGGGCCACCGGAGGCACCGGTGACTCTCTACGACTACGACCCCAGTCGATCGCACAGCGTCCCGATGCGATTGCTGGAAGGGTTCAAAGGGTATTTACAAACCGATGCCTACGAAGGTTATGGTCCGGTGTGCCGTGACAGCCAGTTGATATCGGTGGGTTGTATGGCTCACGCTCGCCGTAAGTTCGATGAGGCGTTAAAAGCCCAAAGCGCGGTAGACCCGAACAAAACAAAAAGTACGTTAGCCGCGACGGCGTTGAAAACCATTCAATCGTTGTACCGGATTGAACGCAAGATCAAAAACCTGTCAAGCGAAGAGAAAAAAGCGATTCGACAAGAACAATCAGCACCGATACTAAAAGAACTGAAAACCTGGCTAGATACGCACGTGATCGTTGTACCGCCGAAATCCATACTAGGCAAAGCCATGAAATACATGCTAAAACAGTGGGAGAAGCTCATTGTTTACATCAATGATGGAAGATTAAACATCGACAACAATTTATGTGAGAACGCGGTCAGGCCCTTTGTTATGGGTAGGAAGTCTTGGCTCTTCGCAACGTCTGTAGCCGGTGCCAACGCGAGTGCGAATTTGTACAGTTTGGTAGAGACGGCCAAAGCGAATGGGCATGAGCCTTACGCTTATTTGTTGACCGTTTTACCAAGTTACCTGCGGCGAAAACGCTTGAAGATATTGAGGCGTTGTTGCCGTTTAACTTGAAACCGGGGGCTGGAAACGCAGCGTTTGATCGTAACTA
>CAYWSI010000485.1:0-1014 GCA_964460585.1 uncultured Algimonas sp. | reverse complement strand
GCTAATGCACTTACATGATTACCTGGAGATTACGAAACCAAGCATGCCCGTAGGACGTGTCGTTTTCGTCTGAGCGAGTCTGTAGCACAATTACAAAATCAATTGATGTTCTATCGAAATTAATTTGTAATGGTTTTTCTGAACGACCGATAACACTGTTCCAGCCGCTGTCGTGGAGAACGCCATCGAGTCTTGATTCGCCATTCTTCAAATATTTTTTAATATCACCACTTGCTGATTCAATAGCGGCAATTCTAAAAGAAACTGGCTTGGATTTTTCATGCTCAAGTGATAACCGAGCATGCAATCCCGATACAGGGGATGACATCCTGATCGGCAGTTTTGCGATGGAGGGTCCAGGTGCTGTCGGGTGCAGAAAGATATCGTTCTTATGAGTATTGACCCACTTGAATTCAACCTTCGGTTCGCTAACGCCTTGAACTTGGTTTATAAGGTTTTCAGGTATATTTTTTAGCAATACCTGGTCAACGTGCTTCGAAGCTTCAGATGGGAAGTTGATGAATTCATTAGCTGATTCTTTGTTAAATTGGGAACCGGTCCAGACTCTCAGCGCGAGCATCTGGTTGGTTTGCTGTTCATCTGTTATTTTCAAAAATCCGTCTTCGTCACCAAAAGCATCGGCAAGAGACAAGCGGGGTGACGTCTCGTAGAAGCCTTCCCACTCCAGCACCAGATCGACGAAACGATAGCGAGTCGAGATACGCTTTTGTAACGAAAAGTGCAGCCAAGGTCCTCGTATCTCCGTGGCATCAATTTTCCATTCGGTCAACTCTGAGTCGTCTTCGCGCGCGATAAGTTTCGCAACCAGACTCCCGTTATGGTTTGCCGCATGATTCGGAACGTGGACGGCGATGGCAGATATCATGTTGCCAGAGTAGGGCAATAGCTGCTTTAACCTGTTTGAATCGATACTGACTGAAGAATTACTTGGATCGCGCTCAAAAGTCAGGCTTGGAAAATTTCCCTGCAGTCGACTTTCAAGCTTGAGCTCGT
>CAYWSI010000484.1:0-1015 GCA_964460585.1 uncultured Algimonas sp. | reverse complement strand
CAGCAATCGCCTCAAGATATTCAATACCAGCACAACCGTAGCGCGAGAAGGCTCCGCGTGCTTCATCATGGGTAATAATGTCACAGAACACAGTGGTACCCGCACACAGCGATTGGTGCGCCCCCTGAGCTGCAGAGTTTGCCCAATCCTCCGGGTCAACAACCGCCGCAAAGCGTTCCTCAAACGCCTCACACCAATGTTCAAAATTTTCATACTGCGCTGCACCCACTTCGCTAAACAGGGTGTACTGCAAGTGAGTGTGAGCATTGACCAATCCAGGCAACATGACGCCATGAAGCTTGCGTATTGGCACGCCAGGGGTTTGGTAGCGTTGTGGCAAGTCAGCTTTTTCGCCTAGCCAACCGATACGACCCGCCTCTACCACGACTACCGCATCTGCAATGGGCGCACCCACTACGGGAATGACCCAATCACAATGAATGAGACTACTTTTCACTGATTGCTCCAAAACCTGTTGCGAGTGACTTCTGCGCCAGGGCAAACACAAATAGCACCGGAATCAGTGCAACCAGGGCTGCTGCGGCTTGACCTTGCAGGTTGACAGACTCTTTGGTTGCCAGAGTAGTTGCTGCAAGCGGCAACGTGTAGTTATCTGGATTGCTTTGCAGAATGGTCGCGGCGATCAATAAATCGCCAAAGCTCCAGACAAAAACCAAAGCGACAACGGAAGCAATAGCGGGTCTTGCAAGCGGTATGGCGATACGTTGGAAGCATATCATTGCAGACGCGCCATCGAGAGCGGAGGCATCAAGAATGTCTTTACTTAGAACCTGCAAAAAATAAGTGTGAAAGAAGTAGATGGCAAAAGGCACACTGGACACCCCGTTTAACAAGCCGGCGACAATCAGGTTACCTGCCAAGCCGCCACGAGCCACAATGACAAACACCGGTATTAGCCAGGCAATCGCCGGAATCGCGTAACCCGAAACCAGTAAGGTACGACAAACACGAGAAAAACGATTATCGCTAATTCGAAACCAGAACGCCGCTGCAA
>CAYWSI010000483.1:0-1020 GCA_964460585.1 uncultured Algimonas sp. | reverse complement strand
CTCTTATTCTAATATCCCGAATGCAGCGAATTGTCCTGAAAAAGTACCCGGACTGGCAATCACCAGAAGTGAAAGAGAACTATGCGATCTTCTTACATATTTTGGGCGTGGTTCTGTGGAAATTGAGGTCCTCAATCACACTGTGGCCTCTCGCGACGTTTTGCCTTATTTGCGTTCTATATTCGGATTCGAGGCTGCAAAAATCGAATGCACCGGTTAGCTATCTATTCTTGGAGCGAATTTCCTACTTGATCATGACCACACTTATTCTATATGTTTTTGTGATCTATGAACCGTAAACCAACTTGTTACCGCTCTCCCATACCATCCACCAACTGCATGACAGGGGCTTGGGTCACCTGCGTTGGATTGGGACGTTGACAGTAACTACCCTTCGCTGGACCCCGTCAGCAGCGGGCAAGGGTTGATCAACTCGTGATTAGGCGTCTAGAAGGAGATTCTGATGCATCATGGAAGCTGCCACTGCGGCGCTGTTCAGTTTGAGCTGAGCGAGAGCCCTGAAGCGCTTGTAGACTGTAACTGTTCTATTTGTCGCAGGTTGAGCGCGTTGTGGGGACATGTCCCCATCTCTAGTGTGCAAATAGCAGCTGCGCCCGATGCGACGATCGCTTATGTCCAGGGTGATAAAATGCTGGCGATGCACTCGTGCAAGAACTGTGGTTGCAGTACACACTGGGAAAGCCTAGTTGAAGATGGTGAGCACATGGCCGTGAACTTTAGAATGTGCGATCCAGCCGAACTGGAGCAGTTTGAAATCAAAAAATTTGATGGAGCGGACACATGGCAATTCTTAGAATAACAGTGGGACGGTCAACGAGCAGTTGGCACAGACCCATTGACAATCATCCCCCCCTCAACAACCTATTAGGCTGATGTCAGGATTTAACGAGCTATGAACAAGACAGCGCCTCTATCGTTAGCAGAAGCCTTCCAAACTCTTGTTTTCGAGCCGTCAAGATCTCCGGAATCTGAGGATATCGCGCATGCGTTCTGTGAGCT
>CAYWSI010000482.1:0-1021 GCA_964460585.1 uncultured Algimonas sp. | reverse complement strand
TACTGTATGTCGCCATGACCCGGGCGGAGGCAAGCCTCGCTCTGTTCGCGACGCTTGCTCCTAGCAAGAAACCGGGTGCGAACAGTTTGTTGCACGAACTCAAAGCAATTTACCCCGAACTGTTTGTCGCCCGCGAGCAGATGGAGGAAGCCGAAGACTCTGAGCAAACAAATCTCCCAGAGACGCCACCGCTAAGGCGCCTACGGCAACCCTTTCCCACTCCCCCTAGTTTTGCGCCACGCATCAAACCGGCCACAGCGCCGGCTCCTGCGAACAGCGAGGATAGTTTGGCGCTACCCGCACCACGACGCGCAGCGATTCTGCGCGGCATCTTGGTGCACGATGAATTGTGCCGGTTGAGCGACTCGGGGCTGCCCGACGCCCAGGCCCTCTCTGCCCGCATTGAACGCAACCAAAAGAATTGGCGGCAGGCCTGCCAACGCGAGGGATTGTCGTTAGAAATCGCCAACAAAGTGTGCGACGAAGTAGCCGCCCAACTGCGCAGCATCGCCGCCAGCGAATTAGGTCAATGGTGCGTGCTGTACCCCCATCCAGAGCAAGCAAGCGAGCTCGCGTTAACACTGCGAGAGGCCGAGCAGTTTCGTGACTTGATTGTTGACCGCACCTTTTGTTTTACCAACGAACGCTGGGTGATCGACTACAAGACAGCGAGTCCAGCGGCGGAAGATGCGCTGGAGATAGAAGACGCGCTGGAGATGGAAGGCGCGCTGGAGATGGAAGATGTGCTGGACACAAAAGATGCGCTGGAGACAGAACCCAAACTAGGGTCAGCACCGGAGCAGGTCTCACAAATCGAGATCCAATGGCTCACCGATCAGCTGACCGCCTATCAGGCGCAGCTCGCAATCTACGGACGCGCCTTGCGCGAGCTGGACCCGCCGGGTCGGAGCATACGCCTTGGGATCTATTTCACCGCCATCGATCAACTCTGGGAGTATCAACAACAAGACAGCACGGCCACAGATCTAATCCCACTCGCAACAACCCCGCAACCCAGTTG
>CAYWSI010000481.1:0-1021 GCA_964460585.1 uncultured Algimonas sp. | reverse complement strand
GTTCAGCGGGCGAGCCTTTGCAGATCACCGTGTTGAGTTCATCGGCGTAGCTCGACGCATCAAGCATCTGGGCCATAAAGTAGTCGCTGCCAAAACCAACAAACAACGGGCCAAGCCCGTAGCCAATCATGTTAACTACAAACAACAGCAGTGCCACCGCAGTAGCGCGTGAACGTGCGCTCGCCACCCCTTGGGCGATGGTGTACTGGGCGCCGAGATACCCATAGTGCACATAGGCGCCAACAATTAACCCACCAATCGCCACTGGTACGCTTTCGGTGGTGAAGGCAAGCCAATAAGCGGGTACGCAAAGAATGAGCCCCCAGCCCGGCAACCAGGCCAGTGCATTGGGGTACTTACTGCTTAGACGCTCTGTGAGTACACCGGTTGAGAAGGCGCCAGCTGCCGCCATGAGCCCTACCGGAACCAGCACCTGCAGCGCGATGTCTGTGAGTGGCATGCCAAATGCTCGCTGGAAGTACGCGGCCTGAAAACTCGTGTAGCCATAACCAACAAAGGCAACAGTAGCGGCGGCTACCATGTTGAGCCAGAAACTGGTTTTAGGAATCAGTTCTGCGACGGTGTCTGACAGCGAAGATTTCTCGGCTATCTTGGTACCGGGAGGGTCGGAGTAACCGCGAGGTGGCTCCTTCACCGTGAACAGAAAGATCAGCCCGATGACCACGCCAGGAGCACCTAACGCGATAAACGCCGCGCGCCAGCTGAAAAGCTCTGCCAAGGGGCCCCCAAAGGCTGCGGCGAACACGCCGCCGAGGGTCACGCCCATGGCGTAAGTGCCCATGGCCCGAGCGCGGCTCTTGGGAATAAAGTAGTCCGCAATCAGCGAGTTTGCTGGCGGTGTGAGCGCGGCTTCGCCCACACCCACGCCTACTCGAAACAGCAGTAGTGCAAGGAAACTGCCGGCAAGACCACACAGGGCCGTCATCACCGACCACAAAATAACGCCTGCGGCGATAATTCGTACCCGGTTGGCACGCTCCGACAAGCGGGCGATAGGGAT
>CAYWSI010000480.1:0-1022 GCA_964460585.1 uncultured Algimonas sp. | reverse complement strand
AGTCTTCGAAGTTATAGCCATTCCAAGGCATAAAGGCGACGAGCACATTTTTACCAAGGGCGAGTTCACCGAGATCTGTTGACGGACCATCCGCAATGATATCGCCCTGCTGGATGACATCACCAACTTTAACAAGCGGACGCTGGTTAATCGTTGTTGATTGGTTCGAGCGCTGGAATTTCAGCAAGTTATAAATATCGACGCCAGATTTCTTCAAATCTGTTTCTTTCGTTGCGCGGACCACGATGCGGCGCGCATCAACTTGCTCGACGATACCTTCGCGTTTCGCCGCAACTGTCGCGCCTGAATCAAGTGCCACAACGCTTTCCATACCCGTACCGACAAGAGGCGCTTCGGCCTTAAGCAGCGGCACAGCCTGACGCATCATGTTTGATCCCATCAAGGCGCGGTTCGCATCGTCATTCTCAAGGAATGGGATAAGCGCCGCAGCGACAGACACGAGCTGCTTTGGCGAGACGTCGATGAAGTCAACATCTTCGCGGGCAATCGGCGTCACATCGCCGTTCACGCGGCAGGTAACAAAAGCTTCTTCAAGCTCATTATCAGCATTTACTGGCGCGTTCGCCTGCGCAACTGTGTAGCGCGCTTCTTCCATAGCGGAGAGATAGACGACTTCTTTCGTCAGCTTGCCATTATTGATTTTACGATATGGGCTTTCGATGAAGCCATATTTATTCACGCGCGCATGTGTGGCGAGCGAGTTAATCAAACCAATGTTCGGACCTTCTGGCGTTTCAATCGGGCAGATACGGCCATAATGTGTTGGGTGAACATCGCGGACTTCAAAGCCAGCACGCTCGCGGGTCAGACCGCCAGGTCCAAGCGCTGATAAGCGGCGCTTATGCGTAATCTCAGACAGCGGGTTGGTTTGGTCCATAAATTGCGAGAGCTGTGAAGAACCGAAGAATTCACGGACAACAGCGGCAGCCGGTTTCGCATTAATAAGATCATGCGGCATAACCGTTTCAATATCGACAGACTGCATACGCTCTTTAATCGCG
>CAYWSI010000479.1:0-1022 GCA_964460585.1 uncultured Algimonas sp. | reverse complement strand
ACCGCTATGACTGCCTCGCCATGACGCTTGAGATGCCGTTCAAAGATAATGCTGATGCACCTGACGCAGAAGAAGGCTGGAGCCCAGACCGAAGCGCCGAGCTGGGCGGAGCGGTTTTGGATGCGATGGCGGATGTCATTGAGCAGCTTTAGAGCTGTGGATAAGGCGACTCGCCGACTCACTAAAGCTGCGCTAGTTTAACTCCATGCAGCAATATCTCGATCTTCTTCGGCACGTCATGGAAAACGGCGTCGACCGTATGGACCGCACGGGGACAGGCACGCGCGGCGTGTTCGGTCATCAGATGCGATTTGACCTCTCGGAAGGTTTTCCGATGGTCACGACAAAGAAGCTGCATAAGAAATCCATCGTGCATGAGCTAATTTGGTTCCTCGCGGGCGATACGAATATTGCCTACCTCAAAGAAAATGGCGTCCGTATTTGGGATGAATGGGCCGATGAAAATGGCGATCTTGGTCCTGTCTATGGTAAGCAATGGCGGCGTTGGGAAGGACCGGAAGGCAAGGTCATTGACCAAGTCAAAAATGTCGTCGAGGCCATAAAGAATAATCCTTATTCCCGCCGCCATATTGTCAGCGCGTGGAACCCCGCCGATGTAGATGATATGGCGCTACCGCCGTGTCACTGTTTGTTCCAATTTCATGTGGCTGATGGGAAGCTCTCCTGTCAGCTCTATCAACGCAGCGCGGATATTTTCCTCGGCGTGCCGTTTAACATTGCGAGTTATGCGCTGCTGGTACATATGATGGCGCAGGTCTGTGATTTAGACGTCGGGGATTTCGTCCATACATTTGGCGACGCCCATATTTATTCAAATCATTTTGAACAGGTCGAGTTACAGCTCTCAAGAGAGCCCATGCCGCTCCCGCGTTTGAAGCTAAATAAAGATGTGAAAGCGATTGACGGGTTCACATATGAGGATGTGAAGATATTCGGATATAAAGCGCATCCGCATATCGCGGGGAAGGTTGCGGTTTAAAACGAGGCCATTTCTACGTCAC
>CAYWSI010000478.1:0-1025 GCA_964460585.1 uncultured Algimonas sp. | reverse complement strand
CTATACCAGAATATTTACAACAACACCCAAGTAGGCCAGTTAGAAGGCGACACGATCACCTCCCTTAAGATCAAGCATTTCCCGAGCTTCATCAGGCGTCGCAACTTCGCAGCCAAGGTCTTCAACAATTCGGCGTATTTTTGTTACTTGCTCGGCATTGCTTTGTGCCAATTTACCGCGTGATATAAACAAGCTGTCTTCCAGGCCGACTCTGACGTTGCCGCCCATCTGACTGCCAGTTGTCGCCAAAGGCATTTGAGCGCCACCGGCGCCCAGTACAGACCAACGATAATCTTTACCGAACAGGCGATCTGCTGTGCGTTTCATGAAGATCAGATTGTCAACTTCGGGTCCAATGCCACCCAGAATGCCGAAAATGAACTGGATGAAAACAGGTGCTTTGAACAAACCTGTGTCCATACCGAATTTAAGATTGTACAAATGGCCGACGTCGTAGCACTCATGCTCAAACTTGACGCCGTGTTTGTCGCCCAGCGCTTCGGCGACGGTTTTTATATCTCTGAATGTATTGCGAAATATGTATGTGTCAGAGTCTTTAACGTATGCTTCCTCCCAATCATGTTTCCATTCCTCGTAGCGATTCGCCAACGGATGGAAAGAAAAGTTCATCGAGCCCATATTGAGTGAACACATCTCGGGAGAAAATCGATTGGCCGGTGCAATTCGATCTTCAATCGAGGTTTTCAGACTGCCGCCCGTGGAAATGTTCACAACGGCATCTGTGGATTGTTTTATGCGTTGCAAGAATGGTGTGAAATCATCCGGGTTGATTGACACCGACCCATCGACTGGGTTTCTGGCGTGCAAGTGTAAAATAGAGGCACCAGCCTCTGAAGCTTCAATGGCTTGCCTGGCAATATCATCTGCAGTGTAGGGAAGAGCATCTGACATTGTCGGAGTATGAATGGCGCCGGTGATCGCGCAGGTAATAATGGTCTTGTTGCGTGCCATTGCTTATTCCTTGTTGAATACAACCCGACGAGTCATCGGAAATAGTTCAATGC
>CAYWSI010000477.1:0-1026 GCA_964460585.1 uncultured Algimonas sp. | reverse complement strand
GGTGTAAACAGAGCTGGACCAACTGCATGCAAATGCAGCACATCAGGACGCTTGGAAATGGCATACAGGACAGCCAACAGACTGTGCAAAAGGGTTTCAAGCTTGGTCGACGACGGCGACCATATCTTAGTGAGCTGCACACCGCCAAAGCTCGCGGGCTTAGACGCATCCCAGTAGGTGCTGCGCGTTACTACCTCAACCCGTGCACCCAACTCCACCAAACGGGGGTAAAGCTGCTCACAGTGGGTTTCGATGCCACCCTGAATATTCGGGAACCCGCGTAGCCCCACAACAAGCACATACATCAGTGCGCGCCCAAACCTTTCATGCCCAATTCCCCAAACACCTGAGCTACCCGATCTACGTGAGTTTCTGCTGAGTAGGCCTCAACAACCCAGTCCCGGGCATTGCGACCCTGAGTTCGAACTGCCTGATCATCGAGTGCTGCGTAGTTCGCCAGCACCTCAGCAAGAACGTCTGTGTTTTTGCTGGGGAAAATGTCGCCAGTCTCGCCACGGCGAATCATTTCGGGAATACCACCGATATCTGCACCCAATACAGGTGTACCCAGCGCATAAGATTCGAGCACACTCATAGGGCCATTCTCATACCACTCAGAGGGCAGAACGACAGCCCGCGCACCACGAACAAGCTCATGTAAATCATCACCGGTGGTATAGCCACAAAATTCGACATCTGCACCCAGCTTGAGAGCAAGCGTCTTAAGCGCCTCCTCTTCTGGCCCGGTGCCAGCAATCTTCAGTGGCACGCCAGCTTTACTCGCTGCCTCTATTAAAGTTGCCCCGCCTTTTTCTGGAGCGAGCCGCCCAAAATACAAAAAGTAATGACCAGCCTGATCATTGGGTGTGAATGCCTCGGCGTCTACAAAGTTGGGGATATGCACCATTTTGCTCGCATCGACACCCCACTCGGCAAGTTTGGTTGCAAAAAACTGGCTCGGCACAATAAATTTATTAACGCACTTTTCGTAGGTTCCCAACATGCGATGCAAACTGGATTCAAGAT
>CAYWSI010000476.1:0-1027 GCA_964460585.1 uncultured Algimonas sp. | reverse complement strand
GAGTCAGGCCGAGGCTGCGGAGTAAATGACAAAACGCCGTCTAACTCCGCAAGAAAAGAAAGTCCTTAGTTATGCTAAGGATTGCCGAAATGTGTACGGGGAGAATGATAAATCGTCCCGCAAAGCCATTCCACGCCGCAAACAACAACAGCGTCAGAATGAAAGACGCGTGTTAAAAGCAAATCTCAAAAAGACCATTGAAGGCACTGAAGAGGTCACCCTTGAACGACCTAAGCTGGGTATGTGGCGTAAAGTAGCCGATGAGCCCTTAGGGTCCCGAATTAGTCTGCGTAGTGGAATTCCGAAGATTGGTCGCGATCGTAAAATGTCTAGTGACCTTCAAAAAGAAGCTCAGGCACGATTGAAAAAAGCGAAACGTTGGACGCGAAAAGATGAAGTTGAGAATTTAGATTAAGCGATAATGACGAGATTGTCACCGCGGTTGAAGAGCGGGCAGAGGTGCTTAAGGCTGAGGTGGCTGAGGAGTAGGGTGCTGGCCTAGCATAACCAGACCAGCATTAATTTTACGCAGCGGATTTACGCCGTAAAGCTAGCCCGTAGGCTTGAGGAAATCGCTTTCCAGTCTTTACTTCGCTGATACGGCCAGCGTTCACGTCAAAATGCGCCGCAATGCGTGATTGTAGCCACCCATCCCATAACATTATCCAGACTTGAACAGCGTCCTCCAGAGTTAGTCGGCGTGAAGGTCGCCCATAATTATCGTTTGCCATTTTAAAGGCTCCATAATGAGTTATTGAATTATGAAGCTAACCGTGACACTAACAATCTTGCTAAAGGGTATAGTGACGGCTAGCTCCGTTTCCTTGCCATTCCGAAGGCCCTGCCAAGTTGGTAGGGCTTTCTTGTTTTTATGCTCCAACCATCGACGGCTTTTTACGGCGGAGCGCTACTAATAAAATCATATGATCCTCATAATTACCTGGAGACGCAGGCCTCCGATTCTTCTTATAAACACTTTTTTAAGCTTGTAAACCCCACTTACTTCATTTACTGAGTATACGTATAC
>CAYWSI010000475.1:0-1028 GCA_964460585.1 uncultured Algimonas sp. | reverse complement strand
TACATGTCATAACAAGGTAAATCAGTTAGGGACGCACTAAAGTGCGCCCCTGTTTACGGCGTTATAAGGCCTACATCAATACCGCAAGGAGGCAAGATGAAAAGAATCTCAACACTAATTGTACTGATATGCGTTCATTGTTCAGGAATAGCCTTTGCTCAAACTATGCCGCTTGAAGAGTGCAAGCGAATACAAGAAAGAATCGAACACTACAATGATCTTCGCCGCAAAGGAGGGTCATCGTCCCAGATGGATTCCTGGAGAGCTTCACGAAAAAAATGGGAAGACAAGTTCCGAGAGGGAGAATGCAAAAAACATGGCAACGCCGTAAGGTAGGCCTTATAACAAGGCCGGGCACACCGCACACTTCGTGTGCTGGACTCGCTACACTGCGTTCCGCTCGCCCGTGCCGGCAGCGTTATAAGTAATTCATACACAAAGGACTTCATGACATGAAAAAGATCATTCACATATTTGCTGTAGTTGCTTTAGCCGGATGTGCCACAAGCTATGGCGCAAAGTCATTCTGGAATGACGGAGGATTTTCCGAAACAGAACTCCAGCCGAACATTTTTAATGTCAAATTTCTTGGCAATGAGTTTACCTCTAAAGAAAGAGCTCAAGATTTTGCTCTGCTTCGCAGTGCTGAACTCTGCACTGCGCGAGACATGAACTTCATGAATATTGTCGGGCTAGAAACGCAATCTGTTCAATCCGGTTATATACCCGGCTCTTCAACTACAACAGCCAATGCCAATGTAATTGGTAACAGCGCTTATGGCTCAAGCACAACCACATACAATCCTGGTACAACGCTGTATTCACCAGAGTCAGGTCTGACTGTCCAATGCGCAGTAGAAAAATCTGAAACGTCTTGGGACGCCTCATTCTTAATGAACTCTCTCAAAACTAAGTACAGCATTGAGCAATAAAACTTATAACAAGGTGTTCGTGTTTTGCCGCAAGCGGCAGGGACAGCCTACTCTTCGTTCCGGCTGCCCCACAACACGGCGTTATGGGGTTAGTAC
>CAYWSI010000474.1:0-1028 GCA_964460585.1 uncultured Algimonas sp. | reverse complement strand
ATCCATTTTTGCGAAACAAAATTTTCTAATATTTGTGCGGACATGTATCGCTCCTACTGGCCTGTAAATGTGGGTTTGCGTTTTTCCAAAAAGGCAGCGACGCCTTCAGCATAATCTTTGGAGTAACCAAGTTCACGCATAGCGTCGCGCTCAAGATCGAGCTCTTGTTGTAATGTGTTTAAAGATGACTCTCGGATACGTTTCTTTGTTTCCGCAAGACCGCGCGTAGGTCCTTTTGCGAGCCGCGCCGTTAGTTTCATAGCTTCCGGCATGAGGTCTTCATCCTCAACGGCTTTATAAATCATGCCCCAGCTTTCGGCTTTTTCCGCCTTAACAGGCTCGCCCGTTAGGGTGATGGCTAAAGCTCGCGCCTGTCCGATGAGACGAGGTAGAACCCATGATCCCCCTGAGTCGGGGATAAGGCCGATATTGGCAAAGGATTGAATGAATTTTGCTGATTTAGCCGCCATGACAATGTCGCAAGCGAGCGCTACATTCGCCCCTGCACCCGCCGCAACACCGTTCACCGCACAAACGACAGGTATATCCATTTCGGACAGTCGGCGCACCATCGGGTTCCAATAGGTTTCGCAAGCTTGTCCGAGGTCAACAGCCTCGCCGCCGGGTGAAACGGATCTGTCATTTAAATCTTGGCCCGCGCAAAATCCTCTGCCAGCGCCCGTCAGTAATAAAGCGCGGATCGCAGGGTCTGTCTCGATCACGGTGAGGGCAGCTTGCATTTCTTCATGCATTTCGGCTGTGAAACTATTTAATCGGTCGGGACGATTGAGTGTGAGAATGGCTGCGCCGTCTTTTACGGATAATTCAATCGTCTTATAATCTGCCACCACTGTCTCCCGTAATTTTATATTCTTAATTTGCCTTATGAAGGCGACTCTTATAATAAACCGAATGGACGGTCAATTATAGAGTTTGAAAATGGACGACGCAAACCTTCAAGCCAATCGCATTGCAAATCACATGATTGGCAATGAAGGGACGGCCAAGGTTTGGGGAACCACTTATGA
>CAYWSI010000473.1:0-1029 GCA_964460585.1 uncultured Algimonas sp. | reverse complement strand
GATGAAGGGCACACAGTTGTCGTTGCTGGTATCTGGGTCGCCAACCGCACCACCATCGAGTGGGCAATTGGGATTGATGAAGTTCAGCGTCGTATTGAATTGAGGTGTGGTGGTATCCGAATCGCTGAATGCTGCCTCAGCAGTGACGTCCCACTTTTCGCCTTGCCAGTTGCCACCAAATCGGTACAACCGCACATCCGTCACGCGAGAGTTCGTTTCGGTGGTGAAACGCAGGTTCGGATCATCGTCATCGTTAGCGAGATCGGGTTCGATGGTGCCCGTCAAAGCGGCAGGGAAGGTACCGATGCCGGGGCCAAAGTCGACGGTTTCAAACGTTGCTGGTGCTTGGATGTTTCGCACGGAACTCACACCAGATGCCTGCAATCGATATTGATCTCGGCTGCGCTCTTGATCGTTAATGATGGCATCGAAGAAGAGGGTGGTTCGATCGTTCGGTGCCCACTCTAGAGTGGTCGCAATGTTGAGTGTTTCAAAGTCATCGTTCTCCTGCTCTTGTAGGAGGAACTGAATACCAAGAAAGTCACTCGGACCACCGGGGACGCTAGACAGGTTATCGCGGTCGGCTCGAGGTCGGAAGGACACCGCTTCTTGCTCGGTGTAGCTGCCGCTAACCACGAAGCCGAATTGACCCGCATTGGTCTCCCAGTTGTCCCCAAAGGCTGCGGAGAACCTGGGTTGGACGCCTTGAACGCTCAGGCTGCTGTCTTCTAGCTGGAAACGTGCAGATGCGAGGGTGTCGCTAAGCTCCAATGGCCGGATGGTTTTTAGGTTCACTGTGCCGCCCACAGACCCTTCAATCGTCGTTGCGTCAGGCGCTTTGATCACCTCAACTGAGCTGATGATCGACGAGTTCAGATCTTCGAAGTCAATCCCGCTGCGACCACCGCCGGAACCGACCGTGGCGACGCCATTAATCTGGACTTGGTTGTCGTTGGTGCCGCGAATTTGCACCGCAGTACCAATTCCGGCTACTCGAGTGATCTGCACACCCGTGATGTTCTCCAACAC
>CAYWSI010000472.1:0-1029 GCA_964460585.1 uncultured Algimonas sp. | reverse complement strand
GGCAAGCGGACACTTGTTGAAGTTGTCGCGCATAAGGTGAAGTAAATGGGCCTAATCTTAATTGGCTTTAGAATGAACAAAGGACTTTAATGTGAACCCATTTTCCGCATTTGTTGTCTGGCTCATCATTTGGTGGCTCGTCCTCTTTATCATTTTGCCGATTGGCATCAGAGGGCAGGCCGAAGAGGGCGAGATTGTCGAAGGCAGTGAACCCGGCGCGCCGCATAAATTAGATATCAAACGCAAATTTATTCAGACTACCATAATCGGGACAATCATTTGGGTTTTGGTTTGCGCCTTAATTCTCTCAGGACTGATTTCTTGGGACATGTTGGGAAATCTGTTCAAACGTTAAGATTATGGTAAACGCCTCGTTAACACCTCCTTGCAATTGTAAGACTTGTCGCGGCATCAGCGCGCGTCTATGTCCGCACAATAAGACCTAAAATAAAAGAGACCGCTACATGCGCCTGTCCAAATATTTTCTGCCCCTGCTAAAGGAAACACCGTCCGACGCGACTGTGGCCTCCCATCGCTATATGTTGCGTGCAGGTATGATCCGCCAGAATAGTGCAGGCATTTATACATGGCTGCCGCTCGGCCATAAGGTTCTCAAGAAAATTGAACAGATTGTCCGCGAAGAACAAAATAAAGCCGGCGCGATAGAGATGTTGATGCCGACCATTCAAAGTGCGGACCTGTGGAAAGAGACAGGGCGATATGATGCTTATGGTCCTGAAATGCTCCGCATTACAGACCGTCATGAGCGCGAAATGCTCTATGGCCCAACGAATGAGGACATGATTACAGATGTATTCCGCTCTTTCGTGCGCTCTTATAAAGACTTGCCGAAAATGCTCTATCATATTCAGTGGAAATTCCGCGATGAACGCCGTCCGCGTTTTGGCGTCATGCGCGGGCGTGAGTTCCTCATGAAAGATACTTATAGTTTTGACATTGATGAAACGACAGCACGTCAATCTTACTACAAAATGTTCGTGGCCTATCTGAATACATTTGCGCGTCTTG
>CAYWSI010000471.1:0-1031 GCA_964460585.1 uncultured Algimonas sp. | reverse complement strand
TTTTGATGTTGATCAGATTGAGGTTCTAAAAGGACCGCAAGGGGCGCTTTATGGCCGGAATGCTACTCAAGGCGCGATATTAATCAATACACGGGCTCCGTCTCAGGAATTTGAAGGTTATGTGCAGGCGACTGCGGCGACAGGTAGTGATTATTCGATAGAGGGCTCTGTTTCAGGGCCGCTAACCGATGATATTCAATATCGGCTATCCGGAAAATATCGTGACCGAGGTGGTCAGCTAGATAATCTTACGCTTGATGAGCACGTTGATTATTCAGAAGAAATTGCCGTAAGAGGGCATTTACATTGGGATGTTTCAGATACCATTACAGCGGACCTGCGTGGTAGCTATGTTGATACTGACGGCGGCTCATTGAACTTTACCTATCAACCAGCGTTCCCAATAGATAACGCAACGGGTTTGCCACAGAATTTTGACTTTACGCGATTAGATGCGGATATTGTTGACCGGGACTTCTTTGCCAATAATCTCGGCAATGACCAACGCGAAGTCGGGCAGATATCATTACGTGTGAAGGCGGATTTAGGCTTTGCTGAACTCGCACTTACGTCAGCTTATGATACAATTACGCAGAGCTCACGCGGAGACCAATTCCCATATACAGCAGCGTCTTCGATTAATCCTGCTCCGCCATTTCCATTCTTTGATGGGACACAAACCCAATTTGTTGATGTTGAAACCTTCAGTCAGGAGGTTCGCCTAACCTCAACTAATGATAGTGATTTGCGCTGGATGTTTGGCGGTTACTATTTGACCACTGACCGCTTTATTTCTTCGACGACAGGAGATGATCTTGAGCAAGGCATTGTTGAAATTCGACGTACGGCGGACTTCAATGCTTCAAACCCAATTAACTCGTTTTTTGGGGATGACAATGACAATGAAGCTTGGGCTCTTTTTGCCAATATTGATTATGCAGTTACAGATCGTTTGGAACTCGCTTTCGCAGGGCGTTATGATGAGGACAAACGAGAGCAAACTGTATCTGATGAAAATGGCTTTTACGCCA
>CAYWSI010000470.1:0-1033 GCA_964460585.1 uncultured Algimonas sp. | reverse complement strand
ACCCTCTATCAATCCGATCAGTGCATCTGCTGGCGAAGCGAATACACAGGGCGAAATTTTAGTGCCATTGCAGCTTAGCGGAATAAGCGACAGCGTCATTACTGTTGATTACGTTACGCAAGATGGCACGGCAGAAGCCGATATCGATTATGTCCCATCGTCGGGTACGGCAACCTTCAACCCGGGTGAGCTAGAGACTTTCGTATCAATCGCCCTGGTAGATGATGGCTTGGCTGAACCCGCAGAGACGATCGAGTTGGTGCTATCCGATCCTTCGAATGCAACATTGGCTAGCACGAGCGTCCTCGCAACCATACTGGACGACGAGCCGTTAGCATGCGGTCCCATTGCCTTTGATGCGGCTACAGAAGAGGGCGTGTTTATCGCGCTTAACTGCAACACCAATGTCTGGTCGGTGCGGGTCGCATCGGGCGGTGGCGGCACCAGCTTTGAGGGTCGGTTGAGCTCAGACCAGCCCTTCACCAGCCTCTCCGGGGTTAGTCTTGAGCCCTCGGATGTCTTCGATACGACTGATCCGGCCGCCTTAGACTTCACCCTGAATGTGTTCGGCAACGGGGTAGACGGCTTCGATTTTACGATCCCCGCAGGCGCTGCACTGTGCTTCGATTTAGATTCCCCTGTGTCTGCGCTCACGCTATTCGGCGCTGGCAGGGCGCCGTTGCCGAACACCGTGGATCTGATCACCTTGGGTAATTGCACTAATACACCGCCGGCACTCAGTGTTCAGGCTGTGAGTGTGGATGAAAATGCAGCGGCTGCCGCGGTCTCGGTAGACATTACACTTTCTGCGCCAAGTTTGACGCCGGTTACTGTCGACGTCGCCACTGTGGATGGGACGGCGCAAGCTGGGGTGGACTTCCAGGCATTTGCGGATACGGTCACCTTTGCGCCTGGCGACATTCTGCAGTCGGTTACTATTCCAATACTTGACGATCTGATAGCGGAAGGTGCTGAGAACTTTGCTTTGCAACTCACCAATCCTGTGAATGCTGAAGTAGATGCACAACAGGGC
>CAYWSI010000469.1:0-1033 GCA_964460585.1 uncultured Algimonas sp. | reverse complement strand
CTGCCGCAGCTGCTTCAATCGCTGCAACTGTCGTAGTCGCCGATGTTGATGAGGTTGAACAACTCGCTGAAACTGCCGAATTTGTTGAGCCGAAAGGTGTTGGGGAGACAGAGGATCTTGAGTTGGTGAAATCACTCATGGCTGATTTGTCAGACGATCCGATGGCTGTTGATACAGAAGAAGACCTTGAGGCCTTGCTTACAATTCCAGATGTTGAAGACGTGACGGCGGCCGATGACAATGACGATATTATGTCCGAAATTTTGGATATGACGCTTGAAGATGAGCTGAAAAATCATCCGGAAGATCTCGCTGCACTAGAAGATTTAGTCTCGGATGAGGCGCTTGCGGACTCAGAGGCTCTGACCTCGCTCGACGATGTGTTGGGTGCCGAGCAAGAGAATATTGCTGAAAATGCAGATATTGCCGCAGAGTTGTCCGATGAAATCATGACTGTTGGCGATTCTCCAAGTCTGAGTGAGATCGCCGAAGCGGCGGAAGCTGATGCGGTCGCGGTCGAAACAGCGACTATGGCGACCGCTGCTGCAACGGCGGGCGTCGGCGCTGTCGCCGCTATGGCGGCTGTCGCTACAAACACCTCAGATGAGATACCAGACGTTAACCAAACTGTGTCACAGGCTGAACAAGCTGAAACTATAACTGAACCATTTTCCAATCAGGAGACTCCTATGCCCGTAAAAGCCGTCAAATCAGACGCTATCTTAGATGATGTCACCGAAGCTGCCACAGCAGGCGCCTTCGCTGAATTGAATCAAATCGTTGAAGATAAAGCTGTCTTTAATGAGCGGGGGCCACGTATTGGTGATCTCGTCCAAGATGCGCTGCGTCCGATGTTGAAAGAGTGGCTCGATGCGAACTTAAAAGGTATCGTCGAACGCGCTGTGACAAAAGAAGTCAAACGCATTAGCTCTGGCAAATAATCGCTTTGCACGGGACGTAAGCCCCGCTTCACATTGCTGATGGCTTAGTCTAGAGCTAGGCCAAGAAATTCACCCGTTCCCAATCATTTGGG
>CAYWSI010000468.1:0-1034 GCA_964460585.1 uncultured Algimonas sp. | reverse complement strand
CTCGTCGGCGTTAGTGCAATGGCGCTGATTAAAGCCCCGAATGGGGCGACAGGAAGAGTTTAGCCTGCGGTCGTGCCATTTGGAGCGAAGATGGACGGTTGTGTTGATCGTGGTGCGTGCAAGCACGCTGCCCTACGTTCTTGCCAACGTTGTTCTCTTGCGGTATCTCCTGGGGCTACATCAAGCCGCGTTGTCTGAGTTGAGCCACAACTTCCTGGGTGATGCGATTGACTTCTGAACGATCGACGTTGGCTGCCATTGGTGGGCATCCACCGACTGGTTGGTCAGTAAAGCCGTTGGCTGACAACATGCACTGCAACGAGTTGCTTAGTTGGTTGAGATCGGTTTGTTGTTCGGGCGAAAGCGGTTGACGTCCGGTGCCCATTTTAAAACCGCGTAATTCGGTTGCGGCACGGAAGCCATCGGGGAACTCGGCCGAATACAGCATGGTGTCGAACAGGGTGACCAGGTCGTATTGCACCTTCCGAGCTTCTTCGATGTTGTGAGCCATTGTCAGGTCGTACAACTTGCGAGTCAGTTCAGGGACAACACCCGAACTCGCGTTCGTTCCGCCGTCGCAGCCAACAAGTAGCATTGGCATCAGAGCTGCATCCCATCCTGTCAGGAATGAGAAGTCCGGGCGATTGGGGCGCACGGCCTGCATCATGCGAATCATGTGCGGAATTTCTCCCGACGAATCTTTGATCGCAACGATTCGTTCGCAGTCTTCACTCAGCCGCTGAACTGTTGGCACATCAATGGGACTCGCAAACATGGGGATGTTGTAGAGTGTGACGTCAACCGGCGTGTTGTCGCCAATTTCCTTGAAGTACTGGTAAACGGACTCCGGGCTCAGCTTGTAATAAAACGGAGCAACGATCGCGACGGCTCGGACTCCCATGCGGTGGTAGTCTTCGCAGGCTCGTAACGTTTCTTTGACGTTCGCTTCAGCGGCCCCGGCCAGAATTGGCACTCGTCCTGCAGTTTGGTCGGCAATGATTTCGACGATGCGCCGACGTTCTTCGACTGTGAAC
>CAYWSI010000467.1:0-1037 GCA_964460585.1 uncultured Algimonas sp. | reverse complement strand
TATCTGCCCGCATTGTGTGGAGCGGAACTGAACCTTCTTGATATTGCTCAACACGTGCAATTTCTGCACCGCCAAGACGACCACCAAGCTTAATCTTACAGCCCTTCGCACCCATGCGCATCGCGCTTTGGAGAGACCGCTTCATAGCGCGGCGGAAAGAGACGCGGCGCTCTAGCTGCTGTGCAATACCGTCTGCAACGAGATTGGCATCAACTTCTGGCTTACGCACTTCGATAAGATTGATGAAGACTTCGCCGTCAACCATGTTAGCAACTTTCTTACGAAGCACTTCGATGTCAGCCCCTTTTTTACCAATCACAACACCCGGACGCGCCGTGTAAATTGTGATGCGGCATGTTTTATGCGGACGCTCAATAACGATACGAGAGACAGAAGCATTTTTCAGCTCACCCATAAGGAAAGAGCGGATTGTCAAATCTTGATGAAGCAAATCACCATATTCTTCAGAACTTGCGTACCAACGCGATGACCAAGTCCGGTTAATACCAAGACGCAGGCCAATTGGATTAATCTTCTGACCCATTACGCGGCCTCCTGCTCTTCAACTTCCTTGACGACAATAGTCAGCTCGGAAAATGGTTTCAGAATGCGAGCACCACGGCCACGCGCCCGAGCCCGGAAACGCTTCATGACGAAGTTCTTTCCAACATAGGCTTCGGAAACAATCAGGCTATCAACATCAAGACCATGATTATTTTCAGCATTGGCGATTGCGCTGTTCAGCACTTTTTTCACTTCACCTGAAATCCGCTTATGCGAGAATTCAAGATCAGCCAGCGCTGTTTCAACTTTTTTACCGCGGATAAGCTGCGCGACGAGGTTCAGCTTTTGCGGGCTGATCCGGATCATACGCAACTTGGCGCGAGCTTCATTGTCGGCGACGCGACGGGGATTTTTTTGCTTAGCCATGTTCTAGCCTCGCTTCGCTTTTTTATCGGCCATATGACCATAATACGTGCGGGTTGGCGCAAATTCACCAAGCTTGTGACCGACCATGTCCTCATCCACGAGAACGG
>CAYWSI010000466.1:0-1038 GCA_964460585.1 uncultured Algimonas sp. | reverse complement strand
ACGGCGTCTTAGGAGACGTTAGCCCTTCAGCGAAACTGTGTCCCACGAAAAATCTACGAGTGCCTCACTCTGCTGCCAAAGGTTCAGTGCATCTGCTTGATTTAGCGCTTTTTCCGAAACCTGCGCATCCCCGACCGGACCCCGAGTGTCTCCCATTCCGGTTGGCCCGTAATAGGCGCCTGGAACGGCTTCATTGCCTGCGGCACATAACACCGTAGGTATCGCGCCTTTGATAGCAGGTTGCGCCATCAATTTGTTGGTAACTTTGTACAGCCCTTTCCAAAACCCTTTCGGACCCGTGCTCTGCAAAGATGTGTCTGAATAGCCAGGATGACAAGCATAGCTCGTCACCTTACTGTCGGCCGCTTTGAGCCTGCGGTCGAGTTCCATCGCATAAAGCATGTTCGCCAGCTTGCTTTGCCCATACGCATGTGTTGGTGAGTAATTCTTCGTCATCATCAAATCGTCGAGATACATCTCCCCGTATTTATGCGCGATACTGCTAATCGTCACGATACGCCCGCCAGCCTTCTCAACCAAATCAAACAGCAAACCATTCAGCAAAAAATGACCGAGATGATTTGTACCGATCTGCATTTCAAATCCATCGGCGGTCTTTTGCTCTGGGGTCTGCATGATTCCTGCATTGTTGATCAAACCATCAAGTTGCGGAGCGATCGAATGCGTTTGATTAGCCGCCGCTCTAACCGATGATAAGTCGGCGAGGTCTAGCTGGACCAGTTGCGCATTTCCCTTAATCTCAGACCCTAATTGCTCGACAGCGCGGTTCCCTTTTTCCAGATTGCGGGAGGCAATAATGATGTTCCCGCCAGCCTGGCCAAGATATTTAGCCGCCTCAAAGCCAATCCCAGAGTTTCCCCCGGTGACGAGGTAGGTTTTCCCTGACAGGTCAGGAAGTTTATCTACGGTCCAATTTCTAAATCCGCTATCGATTATTTTCTTTGGCATTATGCTCGGCCTCTACAAATGAGTTTCTCTAATTATTAGTCTTAGGGATTATTTTTTGCAATTCTCCAA
>CAYWSI010000465.1:0-1050 GCA_964460585.1 uncultured Algimonas sp. | reverse complement strand
GCGTGGCCGGTGATACAACGATGTTTGCCATGCCAGAGACCGGCATTGGATATTTCCCAGATGTGGGCGGAACATATTTCCTTCCACGGCTCGGTATGGATATTGGACAATGGCTCGGACTCACGGGCGCGCGGCTCGATGCAGGGCAGGCCTGTGCGCTCGGCGTGGCGAATGCCTTTGTTCCAAGCGCTGACCATCCTGCCCTAATCAAGGCTTTAGGGAATGCGGCTTTGGATGGGTCTGATTCCGCCGTTGCAAATGTGATGTTGAATTTTGTCAAAGCTCCACCGGAAAGCGACGCTATTCCGGATTCCGTGAAAGCTTTTGGCGAACAAACAGTCCCAGCCATTCTTAAAGCTTTAGATGCAGACGGAAGCGAATGGGCAGCCAAACAAGCTAAGTCTATTCGCCGCAAATCCCCACTTGCGATGTGTGTGACATTTGAAGCTTTGCGGTGCGGCGCAAAAATGAATTTCAAAGAAGTGATGACACAAGAGCTCGATTTATCTCTCAACTTCCTCAAGACGCAGGATTTCTACGAGGGCATTCGCGCGCAACTCATCGATAAAGACCGTAACCCGAAATGGTCGCATGATAATGTGAATGCTGTCACAACTAGCCAAATCCAAAGATTATTCAGACAAGTTTCAAAGCCGAAACAGGAGTTTTTATCATGACTAAAATTGCTTTTATTGGCCTTGGAAATATGGGCCTGGGCATGGCAGCGAACCTCGCCAAAGCCGGGCATGAGGTGAAGGCTTTAGATCTTTCCAAAGACGCCCTCGCCAAAGCTGTCGAAGCGGGGTGCCATGCGGCGAAAAACGCCGAGGACGCTGTGAGCGCGGCAGATGTTGTCGTCACAATGCTGCCTGCGGGACGCCATGTAAAACTCGTCTATGCTGGCGATGACGGTGTTCTCTCTCATGCCAAGGCAGGCGCGCTTTTTATTGATTGCTCAACCATTGATGTGGCTACGGCGCGTGATGTGATTGGGCAAGCCGAGAGCAAAGGTTTCGCCATGATAGATGCGCCAGTCTCTGGCGGCGTTGG
>CAYWSI010000464.1:0-1056 GCA_964460585.1 uncultured Algimonas sp. | reverse complement strand
GTGTGCACTCTGCGCGATCCGATCCTCGAACCCGAGCGACTTAATGATGAGAATGTAGTAAAAGTTGTGACGGACCGATTGGATCGGGCGCTGTATTTTTCTCGCGCACCAATTCCTTCCGGCCGATCGGATAGCGGCTATGACCGGCTAGCCCGACAGGGAAACTTTGGCTGGCGTCACGTAGGTTTGTATGCGTATCGAGTCGGTGCGCTCGCGAAGTTTGTAGAGCTAGATGCATCGGAGCTTGAGCGGCAAGAATTGCTGGAACAACTGCGATTGCTGGATTACGGGATCGCCATCAAAGTGCTAGCACTGGATGAGATCGTAGCAGGCGGGGTGGATACACCAGCCGATTTGGCACGCGTCCGCTCGCAGCTGCGCATTTAGTGTGCAGATGGCGAGGGACGCGACTTTCGTACGCTAAGGGCGTACTACTTGGGTTGCATGCGGATGGATCCGTCCAAACGAATGGTCTCGCCGTTGAGGTACGGGTTCTCGATGATTTGCTGTGACAGCAGGGCGAACTCAGGTGCGTCGCCTAGGCGCTTTGGAAACTGCACCATATCAATCAGTGGGTCGCGTACTTGCGGTGGTGCGCCACGCATCATTGGGGTTTCGAATATTCCTGGTGCGATGGTGCAGACGCGTACGCCGGTGCGAGATAGGTCGCGAGCGATAGGCAATGTCATACCGACGACACCGGCTTTACTGGCGCTGTAAGCGGCTTGCCCGATCTGGCCATCGTAGGCGGCAACCGAGGCTGTGTTAACAATCACACCGCGCTCTCCATCGTCCGTGAGCGGGTCGTTTTTCCCCATCTGTTCCGCGCACAGACGCAGGCTGTTGAACGTACCGATCAGGTTCACCTGGACGACGAAGTTGAACTGTTGCAGTGGCATTGCGCCTTCTCGACCAACCGTGCGGCTAGCAGCACCGATACCGGCACAGTTTACATTGATGTGAATGGCGCCAAAGTCGTTCATGACCCCATTGATCGCTGCGGTCACTGATTCGTCATCCGTTACATTGGCAACGTACGCTTTCGCATTGCTACCC
>CAYWSI010000463.1:0-1060 GCA_964460585.1 uncultured Algimonas sp. | reverse complement strand
GGTAAAGACCGTAGAGCCTGCTGAGACAGTAGAGACCGCAGCGGCTCCGCCCATCAAGGAAGCGTCTTCTACTCCCCAAGCAACGCCCCAGACCACAGTGATCTCGACCGAGCATCCTGCCCAGAGCGCGGATCAAGCGACGGCACCGAGCCTCACTCCGCTCCAGGTGGCTCCAGGTCAGGTTGAATTCGAACGCAGATCAACCACCCCCCAACAGCCCGTACCAGAGACCTCCACCCCCAAAACACTAGGCACCGACGTTCCGGACGTCATCGCAGCAGCAGCGCCGGACACAACAAACAAAGCGGTAGACGCCTCTGAGCAAACCGAGGTCACGCAGCCCGAGAGCCAGGGCGTGCAACCCGAAGCCGAGCAGGGACCGCCAGCGCCAGTTGCCGCATTGGCTGGCCGCTTCCCTGGCAAATTGGTGATGTTGGTATTCTGGTCAAGCGATGCACAGAACATCACCGACACCTTTAATTGGCTCAACAACATGCACGACCAGTACTCCGGTCGTGGCCTCCAAATACTCGCTGTCAATCAGGACGCGACACCACGGGATGGTGAAGTCTTCGCGGTGAAAAATGGCGCCCAGTTCAGCGTGATCTATGATCGGGATCGCGCCCTACGCCGCGCGCTATGGGTATCCAAGCTACCCGCGACCTATCTACTGAACGACAAGGGCGTCTTGCTCGCCTCTCACCTCGGTTTTGTCGATGACATTCGCGGTAACTACGAAGATGAGGTGCGGCGCTTATTAGAGAGCGAACTGTAGCAATACCCAACCCATCAGTTCGTGGCAAACCACGTACTATTCGAGGCCAAAAAGCTATAGTATTCGCCCACTAATCAGGGTGGGCGAATACCGATGAGCAAAAGCACTGGCGTTAAATCACTCGCCTTCCGCACGACGACATGGTTGCTTGCGATCGCCTGTTTCTACCTGGTTTACACAAAAATCGTCCAGGCTGGTGCACGCATCGATTTAGGACCCTGGGACTACCTCATCGATTTCTTTCAGGGCGTCAGCTGGTGGCAGTGGCTGGGGATCATGATCCCC
>CAYWSI010000462.1:0-1062 GCA_964460585.1 uncultured Algimonas sp. | reverse complement strand
GAGCATGTTGCCTTGCATAGCAAAGTCTTTAAATTCTGAAATCATTCCCATGATAAATTCCTTCGATAATATTGCACCGACCCCCCGCCGACGCGTAGGTGTATGTCGCATGTGACCATAGGGTTCGTCAATAAGGTTAATTGGGCCTTGTTCTATGCTTAATTTGGGTACATCTGGACCTTATATTTAAGTCCCTAGAGTGAGGAGAAAGATAATGCGTTATCTACACACTATGTTGCGCGTGACCAATCTGGACGCTGCATTAGATTTCTATTGCAAAGGCTTAGGTTTGGTTGAAATGCGGCGGAATGACTATGAAGGGGGTCGGTTCACCTTGGTGTTTTTGGCGGCGCCCGCCGATGCTGACAAAGCCAAGGCAGATATGGCGCCTCTGGTTGAGTTAACATATAATTGGCCCGATGCTGACGGGGAGGCGGAAGTTTTATCCGGGGGCCGTAATTTTGGACATTTAGCCTATCAGGTGGAAGATATTTACGCGACCTGCGATCATCTCCAAGCCCAAGGTATAGCTATTTTGCGGCCGCCCCGCGATGGGCGTATGGCCTTTATTCGTAGTCCTGATGGGGCCTCTGTAGAATTGCTACAAGCCGGTGATAATTTATCGCCCCAAGAACCTTGGGCGTCGATGCAAAATACGGGTGAGTGGTAAAAGGCCGATTACCGGCCTGATTACTTGGCAGCGTCGTCAATACGCTTGCGAAGTTCTTTGCCCGTTCTGAAAAAGGGCACATGCTTCGCAGGGACATGCACAGTTTCACCTGTGCGCGGATTGCGGCCAACACGGGGGTCGCGCTTGCGAACAGAGAATGCGCCAAAGCCGCGTAGCTCAACGCGCGCGCCAGCTTCTAAGGCTTGTGTAATCGTTTCCAATACGACGCCCACCAATCGTTCCATATCTCGCCGGGTGAGGTGAGGGTTCTCTTCGTGGAGTGTATCGATGAGTTCAGATCTAAGCATAGTCTCTTAAAACAGTTTGTCCCGTGGCACGTCAATCCTAAATCGAATGTTAGGCCAAAAAAAAGCCCCTGAAACAGGGACTTT
>CAYWSI010000461.1:0-1063 GCA_964460585.1 uncultured Algimonas sp. | reverse complement strand
TCGGGCCAACGGCGTCAAAGGAGTGTGGCCGCAAATCGCCAGCTGGATCGGCCCAACAACTCCGCCGCGGGTTGTTGACGCAATCGAATCAATCGCTTCCGCACAAAGCACCGATGATCTGATCACCGCTGTGCAGGTATTTCATGGACGTACCGACCTGACGGAATTTGTAGCTCGATGGAACAAACCGCTGTTAGTCATCGGTGGCGAAAATGACCCAGTCGTCTCAAGACAAAAAGCACTTGCACTGTCAAGCTTGGCACCCAATGCCAAGCTGCATATCATGGCTGGTTGCGGACATTTCATGAATATGGAACGCCCGGGCGAATTCAATCGAGTCCTTACTGAGTTCGTTCAAAGCGTTGAGGCGGGAATTGCTGGATGACAATGGGTTGCACGCGGAGCCGTGGGTAGCCCAGGTTTCAAGCAATGAGGTGTACGAGAAATTGTGGTGCTTTTTCAGGACCCTTGGCAACCTGTTGTGTTTAGAGGAATGCATCTGTGTGATTTGTGTAAAGATCCGGAGCCTGATTTATATTGCCTCAGGACGGTGCATGGTTAAAATGAATTTTCGCTTCAGCTTCAACCGATGGAGAATTCAATGAACGAGTCTGAACATAATGACTACTGGTCGCAGTTGTTCCTGTTGGCAGTTTCTGCTTTTGGGATTTTCGCCTCTATCGAATACGTCCCGACAGTTTTGCCAGGTGTGGCGGGAATAATCGTATCGTTGGTAGTTGCTTCTGTCTGTTTGTATAACTTCGGGAAATTGACTGGGCGGATGATTGCAACATCCCAAAGCTAGGCTGTGTTGGATTCGAACCGGTCACGAGAAAATAGCGTTGCGTCAAGTTTTTGGAGTAGCATTCTGATGCGCGCGAAGCCGGAATTGTATGTTATTTAGCAGTGGGGGAATGCTTGTTCTGGCGCGGGGATCAGGGGCTTTATCCAGTGTGAGTTACATGCAATTCAAATTCACCCACTTGTTGATTTGCTCTGCCGTGGCTGCGG
The DNA here is from genome assembly GCA_964460585.1 of uncultured Algimonas sp. Taxonomy (GTDB): domain Bacteria; phylum Pseudomonadota; class Alphaproteobacteria; order Caulobacterales; family Maricaulaceae; genus Litorimonas. The sequence goes on along the minus strand of CAYWSI010000461.1, from coordinate 52 downwards.
TCCTGGTGTGCGTGCGTCCATTTGGCCCGCTTGTCCTTACAGTCGCACTGCT
>CAYWSI010000460.1:0-1067 GCA_964460585.1 uncultured Algimonas sp. | reverse complement strand
GCGTATAAGCAGCCCCAAGGGTAATTGCATAAATCGCTTCAGATACAGAGATGCGTTCGTCTTCGCCTTGTACTCGTCCCGAGGCAGTCATGCGATTCACAGCGCACCATGCTGTGAACAAAGGTGCAAGTGGTGTGACAGGGGCGTCAGAGTGAATTGCCATCGCTAAACCAGAATCCAGCGCTGTTCGGCACGCATTCATGCGCTCTGCTCGTTCTGGACCGACTGTTAATTTGTAATGCTCATCACCCCAGTAGTAGTGATGATTAGCGAACAAATTGACGCACATTCCAAGCTTGGCAGCCTTGTGCAGTTGTTCAGAATCAGCCAACTGAACATGTTGCAGTGTAAAGCGATGGTCCGGATAGTCATCTTTTTGTAGTGCAGCTTCAAAGTTCTGCAAGGCAAGTTGGGTTGCCTGATCACCATTTGTGTGAGTGTGTACCTGTAGTCCAGCGTCAAGTGAACGTTGGAAAATCTCCAACATTTGTTCTGGTGCGATGTACCACAAGCCATTTGGCGCACCATTGTGATAACCGGGTGAACGTAATCGTGCGGAAAATCCTTGTATGGATCCGTCTGCGATTACTTTAATTCGCCCTAAGCGCAAACGCTCTGTTGAAAGCGTTTTGAGTCGTTTGACTTCCGCAACTAAATCAGATGGTGACAAACCCATGAAAAATCGCAACGGTACTAAACAGATTGGAAATTCATGTTCATTGGTAACCCGCAACATCATCTCAACCGACTCTTCATCTAGCCTCGAGGCAAGATCCGTGATAGTGGTTGTTCCAGTTCGGATGCAAAGTTTGGCAAAGTTACGCAAACCCGGTTCATCTGCATCGAGCAGGTTGCGTCCGAAACCAACATGTTCAGTCACCGGAGCCATTGCGTCCGGACCTTTTAGCTCCCCAGTGGGCAGTCCGTCATCACCCAATGGGATGCCGGGATGTTCTATCCCTTGTTTTAGTAATCCGGCTAATTCCAGCACTTTACTGTTAACGTTAAGTATGTGCCCGGATGCGTGAAGCATACTGACCGCGCGTGTCGTCGAAACGCGATCAAGA
>CAYWSI010000459.1:0-1068 GCA_964460585.1 uncultured Algimonas sp. | reverse complement strand
ACAGACACTCCAAGCACTCGCTCTAGGCACGCGCTCATGGAAAGCGGCGCTCAAGCTCGCAGGAGCAGGCCGAAAACGATCATTTAGCGGAAAGCGTCGCCAAGAGAGGTTTTGTGGGGTTCGTGATGTTTATAGCGGGGAGTAAGCGGGCCCTAACGCGAGCGCCGCTTGCTTGGTTCTGATCAACCGAGACCCGTTAGCCGCCACCGTCAGGATCTGCGGGTTCCGGAAGCTCTTGGGAGTCGATTCGCTGCGCGAGTAAATCGAGGGGCTCACTCACAAGCGCAGGTAGCAGAGAAGATACCAATTGCACTGAGCTTGCATCGCTGAGGGTTTCTCTTGCGGTATCGATTAGTGTGCGTTGTTCATTCGCAAAGAACTCCAGGATGCTTGCAGCCTCTGCGCTGGTGTCGGTCAATGCTGCAAAGCTCGCAAGATCGCCGCCATAGGCGTCATCAACTGTCACGCTTCGAGCAACGCTCAAGCGCAGCGAGAGCTCCGCTAGTTCGGAGGAATCAAAGGCCAGGTCTTGAATGGCGCTGCGAGTTGCATCCAGATCGCCTCCCAAGAACTGTTCGGCTACCGCAAGGACCGAGGCAATCACTTCATCGAGCGCGGCCCGCTCGCCGTCATCCAACGTTCCAGTGATGCTGATGTCCACCAATCGCTCGGTTTGGCTATCGCGTTCACCCTCAGCGTCGTCCCCGAGTTGAACCAAGACATCCAGCTGCCGGAAGTCGAGCTGGATCTCATCCCCATCCTGCGTCAGCAGACTGAGGGTCAGTTCCGTATCAACGGACGATCGATTCGCCGATTGCAGCGCGGTATCAAACGCCTCAGCTGGCACTTGGATAACGGTTGTCGCGGGCGGCACCTCCACCTCTGGCAGTGTGGTCTCGGGTACCGGTGTCTCGACAACTGCCACAGGAGCCGGGGCAGCCGGTGTTTCAGTCGCTGTCGGTGTTGGGGTGACCGGCGCCGGTTGCGGCGTTTGTGCAGTCGTTGGGAATGCAGGAACTGGACCTAAGCTGAAGCCGCCTTGGCCATTTAAAAATATGGGTACTAACG
>CAYWSI010000458.1:0-1073 GCA_964460585.1 uncultured Algimonas sp. | reverse complement strand
AAAATGCGATCCGTCCTTTTGTAATTGGTCGCAAGGCGTGGCTGTTCAGCAACAGTCAAAGAGGAGCAACTGCAAGCGCTCACCTGTACAGTCTCTAATAGAGACAGCAAGAGCCAACCATTGCGAGCCTTATCAGTATTTGAGTTGGATGTTGAATCGATTGCCGGAAACACCCATTCCGTCTTAACACAAGCCTCATCCGGATCATCTTGAGGCGGTACAATAGATTGATACCACCAAGTTAAGTAATAATACGCTGAACTGAAGGTGGGAAAAATGAGCACACGAAAGAAATATACAAAAGAATTTAAATTGGATGCAATAGGGTTAGTAGTGGATCAGGGGTATAGCCGAGCAGAAGCGTCCAGGAGTTTGGGAATAAACGCCAACATGCTTAGTCGGTGGATAATTGAATATGAAAAGGAAGGAAGAAAGACGTTTCGTGGAAATAGGGTGCTGACTGAGGAGCAGCAGGAGAATCGTGAATTGCGCAAGCGCGTAAAACAACTGGTGATGGAAAAAGAAATATTAAAAAAGGCAACGGTATTCTTTGCAGTAGAAACGAAGTAAAATATTCGTTTATCACCCAACAAAAGAATACCTATCTAATACGCCTGATGTGTCAGGTGCTGGGTGTCAGTCGTAGCTGTTACTACAGCTATCAAAAGAGCGAGGCAAGCAAAGTAGATCCGGTTCATCTGGAAATGCTTGAGTGGGTGGTAGCAATAGCTCAGAGCAGCAAATATAGCTGCGCTAGCCGCCGAATAGTTTAGGGGTCAGGTTAGTTTTACAACATTCAAATATCTCAGACGCATCGGTTTCCAGCTAAAGTGTGTTACCCCCAGTGATTGCTTTTGCACACGGTACTTTGTAAAACTGACTTGACCCCTCATGATTCTTTACACGTTGGTTAGAGTCGACGGTGTTGCCGAGCCAATAAACTTCTCTGAGATAGTACGGGCAGGCTGCAGTGGCATTCCTGTAGGCGATAATCAATAGACGCAAATCAAGACAGTCTGACTGTAGCACTATGTGCTACAGTCTCACTATGAGCAGAGAAATTAGTCAAAGAG
>CAYWSI010000457.1:0-1075 GCA_964460585.1 uncultured Algimonas sp. | reverse complement strand
TGACGCTCATCTCGCAAGACCTGTCGGAATTTGCACTCCACGCTCGCGCGATTTTGGGCCTGCCCATCCCAGCAATCCGTCAATTCGGCCCCGCCGCCTCTGCCGTGATTTTAGGCGATGGCGTCTCGTCTAATATCAGCTTTAGCAATGTCGACGCGGCCCTAACGGAACCCGACACACAAATCCGCCTCTTCGGCAAGCCAGAGATAAATGGCTCGCGGCGTTTAGGTGTTGTTGTGGCGCGGGGCGAGAGTTTGGAAGAGGCAAGAGAGAAAGCCCTGCGCGCGGCGGGGGCGGTGGAGGTGGAGTATGGATAGAGAACAATTTTATGCTGTTATGAAAACACTTAAAGCTGAAAGCATCCAAGACCTTGAGGCATTGGCTGTAACGATTGCGGACTTCCCCCACGGACAAGATGCATTCCTCGAGAGAGCATGGATTATCAACGCAATTGATTGCGGTTCATATGAGACTGTTCAATGGATGATTTCTAAGAATGTAGAGCTTAGTTTCAGAGATGAGGAAGGCCTTACGCCATTTCACAGCTGCCTTTATAGTATTTCACCAGACAAATATGAAATTCTATCCCTACTGATTGAAAGTGGTGGTAACATTAACATCAGAGGCATGAATGACTATACACCCTTACATTTGGCGGCTGTTTTAAATGACGAAAAAGCCATGGATATTCTACTAAAAGCGGGAGCAGACCAAACAATTAAAACGCGTATCGACAGTTATGCAACACCCGAACAGGAAGCCAAAATTATGGGAAAGAACAAAGCTGCTCACTATCTAGCGAACTACGGCAAGACTTAACTAAAAGTAATTCAAAGCACAAAAAAGCCCGCTCTCATCTTACGAGAACGGGCGGTATTCTTTATGCGAATGGCTCTAAATCATACCGTCTTCTTCGAATAATGTGTCTTTATCGACCTTTTTATCCGTCATTTTGGCTTTCTCAATGATGAGGTCGACGACCTTTTCTTCATAGATGGGCGCGCGAAGATTGGCGAGTTGTTGCGGGTTCTTTTGGTAGAACTCGATGACTTGCTGCTCTTGTCCCGGATATTGA
>CAYWSI010000456.1:0-1077 GCA_964460585.1 uncultured Algimonas sp. | reverse complement strand
GTTACCAGACGCGTCGTTATCCGCCGCAACTACTCGCTTACCATCCACCAAGACAAGGGTTGAACCTGGGCCCAAGTTCCGCAAGTTGATGTTGGTGTTCCCGGTCGAACTATCGCCACCGCTGAATGCATTCGTTGTATTAGCCGACCCCGAGTTGAAGGTTAGGGTGTTAATGACATCTGAGATCGTGACAGCGCCGATATCTTCAATATCAGCCCGGGTGACCACCGACAAGGGTGTTGGCGAATCTGCCGTAGAACGCTTAATGAACGAACCCGTAACAACGACTTCTTCGATTTCTTCTTCAGCGGCGAGTATTTGTGGCGTAATGAGTGAAAGGCCCGCACCCAACAATGCACTCAGGCCTAAGCGGCCCTTATTCTGTCTAGTCATAGCGCTCTCCAACTATATTGATAGACGATTTAAGTTCTCCTTGGTTAGCCAACAAATGGTCATTGTCTGTACTCGACCACTACGCTGTGAGCCGCCCCTAAACAGCTGCCCCCTAGCAGTTAGCAGTTGCAGCGCCCCATACCCCTGAGTTCATTTTCCTAGCTAGTTAGCTGCCTAGTAAGATGAACTATTGGAACGGTGCTGACAGACAATCGACTCTTGCCAACTAAACCCCACCTAAAGGTAACCACTTTGCTCGCCGCTATCTACACTTTTGTTCCATTATTTGGTCTTAGACGTCGTTTCGTTTGATCGGGCGCTCGGTCCAACCAGCGCTTCGATGGCGTCTGGGTATCCTCCAACACCGACTAGATTGCACCCAGTAACTACTGGCAAACTCGGTGGATGGAACAAACTTACTCGTTATTGAAAACCGTCAACGCGTTCATCGACCGCCATAGTCCAGACCTATTGGCGGTCTCGCATGACATCCACAGCCACCCAGAGCTCGCGTTCCTAGAACATCATGCCTGCGGCGCGCTGACTTCTGCCATCGCGGAGTTTGGCTGGCCCGCCACCACCGGGGTTTATGGACTGGAGACGGCCTTCGAAACCTGGACGGTAAATAATCCCGGTCCGCAGATCGACATCATCGCCGAGTACGATGCCCTCCCTGGTATAGGT
>CAYWSI010000455.1:0-1077 GCA_964460585.1 uncultured Algimonas sp. | reverse complement strand
CTAATATAATAGCAATAGTAGCCCTCTTCATCTCACAGAGTTCTCATGCCCCAACAACAACAAGAAAAAAGACGCAGACTGTCTCCCGAAGACCGTCGGAATCAGCTACTCGACTGCGCACAACACATCATCGTCAACCAGGGACTGTCGACACTCACCATGGAACGACTGGCCACCGAAGCGGCAGTGAGTAACCCACTAATCTACAAGTACTTCGATTCACGCCTGCAGGTTCTGCAGGAACTACTGATCAGAGAATACAGTGCGTTTCGCAAATCCGTCACGAAACGCAGTGAACACCCAGGCACCTATCAAGACGCCGTTCGCGGCTATGTGGACATCAACTTCAGGCAATTTGCTGGCGGCGATGTGCTGGGCGTATTGCTCCGACAACCCGATGTACGCGCTGCCGTACAAGATCAGGAGAGGGGCAGATACGCACCCTTTTTCATAAAGGAGATGGCCCGGGAATATAAGATCAGTCGGCAACTCGCACAGAAAATTGTGGTGCTCGCGTCAGGCACCTCAATTGCGGCCGCGGAGCACTTCGGCCGGTTTGGCGGTAATCGCGAACAACAGATTGACCAAACCGTAGCATTTATATTCGGCGGTATTGAGCGGTTACTCGACAGCTAAACGTATAGGCACCAATGACAGCGCCTTGACTACATGAACGCCCGCCTTTGAAATACAACAAATTCGAAGAAGCGTCGGATTCTTTCCGCAACGGCGCACAAAGGCCACGCGGAGCCACACTAAGGTGATCGAGCGTATTTGGATCTCACAAATCGCGCCCACAGCGAGTCGCAGATGATTAGGACTGCGAGGCATGCACCGGCGGCATTCGATCGCGCCAGGGCGCGGCGTCTTCAAGCTGTGCTGCCAGACGTAACAAAATCGCTTCATTGCCCATGGCCGTGCTAAACATCATACCCAGTGGCAGATTGGTTTCGCTCCAGGCCAAAGGCAGAGAAATCGACGGTGTGCCTACCTGGTTGGCTAGAGGGGTGTCGGCCATGAACTCAGTGATCGCCGTGATGGGGTCTTTGTCAAAAAAACCGATAGGAACCGGCGAGG
>CAYWSI010000454.1:0-1079 GCA_964460585.1 uncultured Algimonas sp. | reverse complement strand
GAACATAAAGTGAACATCTATGGTTGACTCTGCCTGTAAAAATATAGGAATATAATCCTCATATTGGATGACGGGGCTATATTTGTCCTTCATTCCAGAGGAGGGCTATATGGCCATACGGCGACAACATCCTGATGACCCCAGTTTTGCGCGGCTAGCAGTAATAGCCGTAGGGCTAGAATTTGGATTGCCCAATTTGACGCTCGAACAGGACAGAACAACCCGCAAAACTAAGCAGGAGGTCTTTGCGCGGCAAGTCGCCGCCTATCTGTGTCAAACCGTCTTTGACATGAGCATGCCGCGTGTGGCGGAGCTGTTTTCGCGGGACCGCTCGACCATTGTTCATGCGTTAAATGTCGTGGAAGACAGCCGCGATGATCCCGTCTTTAACCGCAAGCTGTTAAACGCCGAAACCTTCCTTACGGAGAGCCTGCACACCTTCCGAGGTGCCGCATGAGCTATTCTTCTCAAGCTCTAGAGATGGACCATATCCTGCGCGATATTCACAAGGTCGATGGGTTGATTGCGACAGAACCCCAGGGGCGGGATCATCCCGTTTTTCCCTGCCGCGATAAACGCAAACGTCCCGTGATTTGGATAGAGCAGGCGAGCTTCCAATGGCTGCGCGGGCAGAAAATGATTACGCCGCATATGCGAGGCTTTATCCTCGCAGATAGCGTCACGCGGCGGCTCAAAAAAGGAGAGGGCGCGGTCAGCGAAGCCAACCGCGAAGCCTATGTTCCCGATGAGACGCGCCCCGCCGCCAACCTCAATCGGCGGTCCACGCCGCTGGAGCGGCTCGCGCGGCGCGGCGGGCGGGAGCGCGGAAAGCGTTGGCTCAGTGCAGCAGAGGTCGAGGCAGGCAAAGCCCTCGCGCGGGATTATAGCCGCGCAGGTGAGGGGCAAATGGCTACGCAGGATTTCCTCTCTGCGGGCGTGCAGGGCGGCGATAGAAACGGCGCGGCAGAACGGGCCATGCTGTCGCGGATTACGGCTGGCACGCGCCTGCGCAGCGCAAAGGAATTGCTCGGCCCAGACCTCGCGCCGGGCCTTATTGCGCTGTGTTGCCGTCAAGAGAG
>CAYWSI010000453.1:0-1084 GCA_964460585.1 uncultured Algimonas sp. | reverse complement strand
GGATCGTCACTTCCACTATCGCTGCACTCTCGATCTTCTTCTTCGCATCTACCAGTATTTATGGATAGCTCATTTTAGGGTATCAAATGGCTATCCGGGCCCCTTCCACGCGGCGGCGGCCAAATTTAGCTGACGAACATCTGCTATCGAGAGGCAGTGCCTAGCTGCTCGCAAATCTCGTTAGTCGTCGAGACGATTGCGTTTCTTTTAGCGAGTATCTCGTTTTGTTGACCAACTATTGCGCGAGCGGCCTCTTGGCTGTCCGATACCGTTCCGTGCGCATCGGCGGCTACTCGTACGTTAAACCCCAACTCAATGGCCGTCGTACTTGTACGAGCGAGACAATATTCGCTCCATATCCCGCAAGTGATGAGGTCGCGGACACCTAGTCTATTCAAGACACTTTCAAGCTCTGTATCTTCAAATCCGTCGGAGTTCACTTTGAAGACAACCGTGTCGTCGATTTCTGGAGCGATTGATGGGTGTATCGCCCAGCCATGCACGTCCTCCGCATACGGTTGACCCGAGGCTGCGCGTGTTTGTATGTAGACTATGTGCAAACCAGCCGTGCGGCATGCGATCAACAGGTCGCCAGCGTTCTTCAAGACCATCGCTCCATCTTGAATGGGTGGGGTGATCTCGCCGTCGAAAGCGACCAGTTGCATGTCGATAATGAGTAGTGCTTGGTGTTGGTGCATCTTTTCTAGATTAGCAGAGCATTGAGTGTGTTTGTTGCCCTAACGGTTGGACAACACGCGGTCGAACAAAATAGTGGCGCAGTGAATCGCCGCGTTCGGTCATGGGTTGCGTCGAACCTGAAGTTTGCGCCTATTTCCCACTATTTCGGACGTTGGGGTGGGTGGTCCTATTTGAAAGCAAGCTGCTTGAAAGCAAGCTGCGTCTATTGCCTTCCCAGCAATAAGTTGCGGTGCTTATCGCTTCCCTCCTGCCAAGGCAGTCGAAATTGCGATATCGACCCTGCACGAAGCGAGCATTGATTGGCCGTGCGCATTAACAATAATGCTGTGCTGCTTCGACGCAGTGGTTCATCGAGCCTACCGTGCAGCGTTGAGTCGTCATGGAG
>CAYWSI010000452.1:0-1087 GCA_964460585.1 uncultured Algimonas sp. | reverse complement strand
AGACATACCGGACAGCGCGTTTCAGAAGGTTTTGAACGTCAATATCCAATCGAATCACTGGCTCTGCCACATGGTGCTACCCGAGATGGTCGAGCGCCAAGCGGGGGCCATTATCATCGTGTCGTCCATCGGGGGGCTCAGAGGCAGCGTGGACCTGGGTGCGTACGCGATCTCGAAAGCGGCCGATATCCAGATGGTGCGCAATTTTGCTGCCGAATATGGGCCGGATAACATCCGCGTCAATGCGATATCGCCGGGTCTGGTGCGTACCGACTTTGCCCGTGCTTTGTGGGAGAATCCCGAGAACCTAGCGCGTCGAACCGCCAACGATCCGCTGCGAAGGATCGGTGAGCCAGAAGAGATAGCCGGTGCGGCGGTTTTTTTAGCGAGCCCGGCAGGCCGTTTTATGACCGGCCAAAACATCGTCATAGACGGCGGCGCCACCTGTGTATAGGCGCCACCTGTGTATAGGCGCCACCTGTGTATAGGCGCCACCTGCGTATACGTATAGAGGCGCAGCCGTTTCTATAGCGCATACCCTCCGTCACCATGAACCACAGATACTTGGCGGGTAACTGCCAGCAAAATAAAAGAAGGAAGCCGACATGAGCGAACCCACAGTAACGACTGACAGCCAACCTCGTTGGTGGTCGCGCGCGATTCTTATCGGAGCGGTGATCGCTGTGGTCCTGTTGCCACTCGGTGCATTGGGTACCAAGTTTGGCGTGTGGCCGTTCGGGATTGGTTTGTTGTTCGTTTTCGGGGGCACTATCTTGGCCGCCGTGGGGTTTGGTGGCGGTCTGTTCGCATGGCTTGTGGCGCGAAAAAATCAGCTAGTGGTCGATAAGAAACTGGCTGGTATGGGGGCGCTAGTCAGCGGCCTGATCCTGGCATTCATGGGGGTTCAGGCGAACGGTGCATTTTCGGTTCCACCCATTCATAACATTTCGACCGATGTGAATGACCCGCCAGCCTTTCAAGCAATCCTGGCTCAGCGCGGTGAGACGGATAACCCGGTGACATTTGATGCTAGTACGCTGGCAGCGCCTCAAGCCGAGGCCTATCCTTGGGTGAAACCCTTAGTAAC
>CAYWSI010000451.1:0-1088 GCA_964460585.1 uncultured Algimonas sp. | reverse complement strand
GAGCCTTGTTGCTCAGGGAGATGATTGTATGTCGATATCAATAACAAGTTTCCAGTCCTTGCGTAGTGACATTGCGCAAACGCGGGTGGTGGAACACGAGTTAGGTGAACTCCCAACTGGCAGCGTCGTGCTATCGGTCGACCGGTTTGCTCTGACCGCGAACAACATCACCTACGGGGTTGCCGGTGATTCGATCGGTTATTGGAAATTTTTTCCTGCCGCCGCAGACTCGGCAGACGTTTGGGGCTGCATTCCAGTGTGGGGTTTTGGCACGGTGGTTCGCTCCAACCATACGGAGGTTGCGGTGGGTGAGCGCTTCTACGGCTATTTCCCAATGGCCTCTCACGTCACTTTACAACCCAGCAAGATCAGCCCCTTATCCCTGGTAGATGGCGTAGCGCATCGTGCACAGTTACCCGTTGTGTATAACCAGTATGTAAAGACGGCCAGCGACCCAGCCTATGATCCAGGTCATGAACCGCAGCAAATGCTCTATCGGCCCCTATTTACGACTTCCTTCTTTATTGATGACTTTCTTGATGACAACGACTTCTTTGGTGTTGATACAGTCGTACTGACCAGTGCCTCAAGTAAAACCTCCCTGGGTCTTGCGCATCTACTGCACAGTCAGCGGGATTGTCGCGTCGTCGGTTTGACGTCGGCTGCGAACTTAGCGTTCGTGCAAGGCTTAGGCTGCTACCATCAGGTGTTCAGTTACGAACAAATAGAAGAGCTTGCGCTTGCTCCAACGGTACTGGTTGATATGGCAGGTAGCGCAAGCGTTCGCGCCAATATACACAATCACTTAGCGGATGAATTGAAGTACAGCTGCGCCGTTGGCGCAACGCATTGGGAAGATGCGCAGGTCGCAGGGCAAGCACCGACTATGGCAGGGCCAAAGCCGGAGATGTTTTTTGCTCCGACCCAGATTGGCAAGCGTATGCAGGAATGGGGAAGAGAAACCTATGACGCGCGCATGGCGGCAGCCTGGCATGGGTTCCTTGCCGTGGCAGCCAATTGGATAGAAGTTAGAGAGAACCCTGGTGTCGATACACTGGATAACGTGTATCAGCTATTCATCTCAGGGC
>CAYWSI010000450.1:0-1094 GCA_964460585.1 uncultured Algimonas sp. | reverse complement strand
GTCTGGGGTGCTTCGCGTGTCTGTCGCGTTGCCCGCTTACTGAACGGGGCTAGCTGTTACTTGCGCCAGTAGGCTCGAAAAAGTAGGCGATGATCTCTTTGCCATCGCGTTCGACGTATTTCTCGACCACCAGGTCCATGCTCATGCCGATCTTGAGCTGGCTCAGATCTTCACACTTGATCCGCGATTGTACCCGGACCTGATCGGGTAGCTCTATATACCCGACGGCGAAGGGCTTGAAGGTTTCCGGCGTTTCCGGACCATCGTAAGGTGGGCGATTTGGCAGGAAGCCCTGAATGGTCCAGGTCCAAAGGGTGCCTTGGCGCTCCATCTCGATGTTGGTGGTATCCGCCCCGCAACAGGCTGGGCAGCCCGCCTGAGCGGGAAAGCTCACGACGCCGCAGTGGTTGCATTTGCTGCCGAGCAAGCGGGGGTCGTTAGATGGCCAGGTGAAGAGGCCTTCGGCGATGGGTATTTGATTGGCAATGCTGGTCACGAGGGTGCTTCCTTCTATACAGCCTATTGTTTTACCTCGCTGGGACGGACTCGGCAACCATTTTGGCGGGTTTGTTGGCCTCGATTTGGTATCGAGTTGGTATCTGGGCCGGGATTTAACACTGAACCGCCTGGTGACGCTAAGGCCGTCGCAGAAAGGCTCACACTAACGCGCACAGCCGGTTGGCGAATTCGGTCGTGCTTGCGGTGCCGCCCTGGTCGGGAGTAAGTATCTGACCTTGGGCATAGATTGCCGCGATTGCATCGTTCAGTCGAGTTGCATTAGCCGAATCGCCCAGATAGCTCAGCATGAGAGCTGCAGACAATAAGGTGCCGGTCGGGTTGACGATACCCTGCCCGGCAATGTCTGGGGCGGTGCCGTGGGCTGGTTCAAAGTAGGCGTAGTCATCACCGATGCAAGCGCTGGGTGCAAGCCCTAAGCCACCTGCGAGCCCGGCGGCCGCGTCAGAGAGTATGTCGCCATATAGATTTGGCATGACAATGACATCAAATGCGTCCGCCTGGGCGACCAAACGATGCGCCATGTCATCGACAATGAACTGTTCGTAGTCAAGCTCTGGATAGTCGCGCGCAACCTC
>CAYWSI010000449.1:0-1094 GCA_964460585.1 uncultured Algimonas sp. | reverse complement strand
TGATTACGGTGTGCATCCGTCGACCAGAGCTTCGTTCCATTAATCACCCAACCACCCTGTACCTGGGTGGCACTGGTTCGCACGCTGGCAAGGTCAGAACCCGAGTTTGGCTCGCTCATGCCTATCGAAAAGTAGGCTTCCCCGCGGGCTATCGCTGGCACATGCTGCTCGCGCTGAGCTTGCGTGCCGAAGCGCAGTAATAACGGGCCGCTTTGGCGGTCAGCAATCCAATGCGCACTGACCGGCGCGCCAGAGGCGAGAAGCTCTTCAGTAACTACATAGCGTTCAAAGTAGGTTCGTTCATGCCCGCCGTACTCTTTCGGCCACGTCATCCCAATCCAACCCTGCTTACCCAGCGCCTTGGAGAATTCCGGATCATGTCCTGACGTAAAATCGGAGTTCGGCCGCCGTCCGCCGGGAAAACTATGCGCCAAAAAGTCTCGCACCTCTTGCCTTAGACCTGCTGTTTCCTGCGGCAACTGGATTTGCTGAAATTGCAACATAGTTTGACTCATCTGTTCTCATTCCTTCTGATCCACCTTAAAGTAGCTACTGCGTCAAAGCATTGCAAACAAGGCTCCACATGACGGACTCAGAATTGCGCGTCAGCGCCATATTCGAAGAAATTCGCTCACAAGCCACCATCGCCGATACCTTTCTCGACCGCGACAAATATCAGCTGTTGGTGTGTACGATATGGGCCAACCTGGTGATGAATCCTGAAGATGCGGGCGTTTCCCAAGAGGCACTGGAGTCGATACACGATGAGATCGTTGAACAGGTGCACGCCGATCTTGGTCCAGAAGCTGATCTTAAGAGCTGCTTTGCCTTCCTAACCACCAAGACCGGGGAGCAAGCGATGCAGGCGAACAAGCTGGGTAGCACACACCGGGATCTTCTATTGTATTTCAGCTCAATGATTCTCGACCCAGACGGACACCAACGCTGGTCAAAAGAACTTAGAGAACAGCAACAAGACTAACGAGCAGCTCTCTGGTGTGCGGCGCCTCTCGGTGCTCCCAGACATAGATTCCCTGCCAGGTCCCCAACGCCAGCTCGCCCGCAACCAAGGGTATGCAAACATGAGTCTGTGT
>CAYWSI010000448.1:0-1096 GCA_964460585.1 uncultured Algimonas sp. | reverse complement strand
CACTGCGGCAGGGCAAGATCATTGTTGGCGTGTCTGATGCCATACTGGCGAGTTGGGGGCCGGGTTTGTTCGCAGCGGCTCATGCGGCACTACCCTCTGTGGAGCTGAGCTTTCACGCGCATCGTTCTCCCACCGTTTTGGATCGCATACGCGCCGGCGAATACATGGTGGGAATCTGTACGGGAATCTCTGATGCCGAACCGGATCTGCAATCCGAGGTAATGCATCATGAACCGATGGTCGTCGTACCCAGTGGGTTGGTGCCGATAGACTACGCGCCAGGGCAACGCCTGGAGGTGATAACCATCGAGTCGCGCTCCGGCGCCTGGGCGTCGATCGAAGATGACCTGCGACGGCTTAAGTTGGTGCGTGCTACATCCCTGGAATCATTTTTTGCCGTGGCGCAGATGGCGCTGGCGGGCTTCGGCCACGGGTTGGTGCCGGCAGGCGTTGCAGAAACTCTGCGGATCGACACATCCCGTCTACTAGTGCCGGATGCAAAACGATTGGTGCGACCGGTTAGGTTCGTTGCCCGAAAATCGATGTTTTCGCGGCCCATCGTCCAGGCGTTTTATCGCGAACTGGGTATCGGGCTAAAGAAACGTCAAGCCAGCCTAAGGAGATGGCTCGAATGACTGACATTTACCTTCATCACTATGCGCAATCGCCATTCTCGGAAAAAATCCGTGCGCTGCTTGGGTACCTCGAACTCGATTGGCAGAGCGTTACGATCAGCAACATCATGCCGCGCCCGGACTTGATGCCGTTGTCCGGTGGCTATCGCAAGACACCGATACTGCAAGACGGGGCTGGTGTGTTTTGTGACACCAAAGTGATTGCGTTGTATCTCGCCCACAAAGCCGTGAACACAGAACTCTACGCCCATGGATTTCGAGCAACGCGAATCGCCGAATGGGCGGATACCACATTGTTTCAGACGGCGGTTGCCTTGTGTTTTCAACCCAAGGCGATTGCGGCTTTTGCCGCGAGTCTTGGTGAAGAGGCGCTGCTCGCCTTCCAAGAGGATCGGGCCAAGCTGACTGGTGGTGCGAGTATTAGCCAACTTGCCCCCGAGCTTGCCGAGGCAAGCTTTAGT
>CAYWSI010000447.1:0-1097 GCA_964460585.1 uncultured Algimonas sp. | reverse complement strand
TTTGGTCGCTGAGCAATGCCGGGAATGCGGTGTTGAATGGCAGAGCATCATTCTTGAGCCTGAGGCGCGTAATACGGCCCCAGCGATTGCGCTGGCAGCGCTTATTGCGCAACAGTCTGATCCCGACGCTGTGCTTGTGGTGCTGTCTTCTGATCACGTGATTCGTGATACACAAGCTCTGGAAACGGCAGTCTTGCAAGCTGTTGAAGCAATAACCGATGGTGGGCTGCTTACATTTGGCATCACGCCTGAGTTTGCTAACACCCAGTTTGGGTATATTGAGAAGGGGGAACCGTCAGCCACCCCTGGGGTCTCCAAAGTCGCTGCCTTTCACGAAAAGCCAGACTTGGCCACAGCAGAAGAATTTATACGGGGCGGCAAGCACAGCTGGAATAGCGGGATGTTTGTCTTTACCGCCGATTCTTACCTTAAAGAACTAAAAGCATTTGAACCTGAGATTTTCAAAGCGGCTTCAGCTGCTGTCGCCGATGGCGAGGCGGATCTGGACTTTTTCCGACCCTCAGCTGCCTTCGCGGAAGCGCCAGACATATCCATCGACTATGCCGTTATGGAGCGAACTGACAGGGCGTTGGTCCTGCCGGTAGACATAGGCTGGAGCGATATCGGTTCATGGTCCGCCCTTCGAGACATTATGGAGCAAGATGAAGATGGCAATGCCACGGTAGGAGACGTGCTTACCCAAGACACCAAGAACTCCATGCTCTTTGCCCAGACCCGCCTCATAGCTGCTGTGGGTGTCGAAGACGTGGTCGCGATCGAAACCCCTGATGCCATTCTTATATCTTCAAGGGATCGAGCCAAGGATGTGGGGACTCTGGTTAAAAAAATGCGCTCTATGGAACGCGTGGAACCTGAGACGCACACAGAGGTTTACCGACCCTGGGGTAGCTACGAAACCATTGAACTGGCGGAGCGTTATCAGGTGAAGCGCATCAGGGTGAAGCCAGGTGCGAGTTTGTCGCTACAGATGCACCATCATCGCGCGGAACACTGGGTAGTGGTGACCGGTACCGCAATCGTTCAACGCAATAAAGAAGAAATGATCTTGAGCGAGAATGAGAGTGTCTACATTCCAT
>CAYWSI010000446.1:0-1099 GCA_964460585.1 uncultured Algimonas sp. | reverse complement strand
ATCATATAGTTACATTGGATATTTCGATCTAAACTCGCAGAGTTTTTGGCCGGCTGGGCCCCAAATAGCCTGCGCATTGAGATTTACACCTCCCCAACCAACCCTGCTACCATAACGGTCCGGGCAAAGATTCGACTCACACAGAGCCTGAGTCATTGCCCGCGAACACGAACAACGAACCGAGGTAGACAGGTCACTCCATGCTGTTTAATCGCAAAAAGACTGACAAACCGAAAGCCAAGACCGCACGCTCTGGGCAATCGGCTGGTACCCGCAAGCTGTTCCACGGGGTTGCGCTGCGCTCCAGAGCACCGGATGCCTGCTGTGCAATGACCGAGCTGGAAGGACAGCGTTTTCTGTCAGAAGAGGCGCCGTTGTTACCGCTTGCCGGTTGCGATAACCCCCAAGGTTGTAAATGCGTTTACGAACATTTCGACGAACGCCGCGATAGTTTGCGCCGCGAAGCCGATATTGGGTTGCCGATGCGGCTGCGCGATTCGGAACAACGGGCCGGTCGTGGGCGTCGCATTACGGATTCCTGAGCGGCGCGGGCCGGGAAAAACGAGCGGCGTCGGCTATTCTCTCCTCAGTAGGCGGTCGGCTGGCCGAAGGCTGTGGATGACTTGTGAGTTCCCCTTTTGGGGCCTACGATTCGCTTCCCTGTCTTCCTCGGATTTCCCGCGCAGCCGGGCACTTTTTCAAACGATTCATTCAACTACAGCAACAGCAACAACAACAACAGCAACATAGGGGATGCAGATGGCGACGACAAACGCTCGTGAGAATGCCGGAGTAGAAGTAGTCATTGTGGATGCGGCTCGCACTGCCGTAGGACGTAAGAAAGGCTCCTTGGGCGATCTACATCCCACGGACATGCTTGGCCAACTAATGCGCGGGCTGCTGGACCGTGCGGGCGTTGAATCGCAACAGGTAGACCAGGTGATCGGTGGGTGCATCAACAAGTTGGGTGCTCAAGGGATGAACGTCACTCGCACCGCATGGCTGGCGCAGGGTTTTGCGCAGAGCACGCCCTGTATCACGATTGACTCTCAGTGTGGTTCTTCTCAGGAAGCGGTCACTTTGGCAACCGCTGCTATTA
>CAYWSI010000445.1:0-1100 GCA_964460585.1 uncultured Algimonas sp. | reverse complement strand
GGCTTGGCCCATAGCCACGGCGGCCCCAGCCACCCGAAACATCGCTAGATCGTTTTCGGCATCGCCGAACGCCACCACCTGAGCTGGATCGAGCCGGATGTCCTCGCACAGCGCACTTAACGCCTGCCCTTTGTCTGCGCGATTCGCCGTGAGGGTAATGACTAACCGCCCGGTGGGGCCAATCGAGTCGAATAGGTTTACCTCGGCCGCATACTTTCGTTGCAGCTCCGATTTGATGCGGTTGACGGCAGAACTGCCTTGAATTGCCGCGATCCGCGGCAAGTTGGCAGACTCCAGTGCCAGCTCAGGCACCCACTGCATCTCGGCACCCATCAGACTCGCGCTTGGCTGTCCCTCGAGTTTTAACTGCACCTGGCTGGTTGTGGTGATGGTGGCAATACACCGCTCGGCATTGCAGATTTCATACAACTCAGCAGTGAACGCTTCTGGCAGGCGCGCATCGAACAGGTCTTGTCCACTCACCGGATCGAACACCTGGGCGCCGGAACAAGCAATCAAAGGTTCGCTGATGCCAAGTAACGCTTGAACGTCTAAGGCTTTTTCTTTCCAACGCGCGGTGGCGATGAAAACACGCACGCCCGCATCTCGGGCGCGCTTCAGCATATCCACGTTCGCTTGTGGCACCTGCTCGCCATCGAGCAGCGTGCCGTCCAGGTCGATTGCGAACGCGCGATAGCGCATGCCTAACTAGGCTGCTTTCTTAGCTGCAGTCTTACGCGCTGCAGGCTTCTTGGCTGCCGTTTTCTTAACCGCAGGCTTCTTGGCCGCAGCGGTTTTGCGTGTCGCTGGTTTGCGAGCTGCGGGCTTTCGTGCTGCTGGCTTGGTGGCAACAGATACAACCACTGCACGCGCATCTTGGAACGCTTCACGCACGACTTCGCTACCCGCCTGTAGGTCTTCACGAGCGCCGCTGACCAGCGTCATTGAGTAGTCGCGTTGGGCATCGATCACAGCTCTTAAACTGCGAAAACTCGGTACCTTCCGGAAGAACTGCTGGTTTGTTTCGACGTAACGTCGAACGCCGCCCACTTGGATCGCAACGATTTCTTTCATCGTGTTACGGTTGATTTCGATTAGAT
>CAYWSI010000444.1:0-1111 GCA_964460585.1 uncultured Algimonas sp. | reverse complement strand
GTGTAGTCAGCGGCGGTTGCCGTGCCGTCAGTAAAGTTCACGTCGAAATCAAGCCCGCCATCAACCTCTCTGTCCAGAGTCGCCGTGAACGTCAATGTTCCGTCTTCATTGGCGGTCGCGTCGCTGACAGTGATCGAAGCAATGTCGTTGTCGAGGATGGTGCCTGTTGCGGTGTCGGAGATATCGATTGAACCTGCGGTAGCGTTTGCAGATACTACGTTGGACATCGATACCAAAAACTCCTCGGTGGCTTCGATGGCTGAATCATCGGTGACCGCGACAGTAAATTGAACGGTCTCTCCGGCCGTGCCGACGAAGTCGAGGCGTTGGGTTGAGCTTGCGTAGTCGATCGAGATGCCTGTCGCCGTCAGGTCGGAGAAATCGACATCGACCGAAAAACCACCGTCGACGTCGGCGTCCAGGGTAGCGGTGAACACCATCGTGCCGTCTTCGCTGACTGTCACATCGTCGATCGTGACGCTTGCCGTGTCGTTGTCGATGATCGTGCCGGTTGCCGTGTCGGAAACGTCGATCGAGCCAACGGGAACAATCGCAGTCACGACGTTCGACATCGATACGGTGAAGTCTTCCGCTGATTCGACGATCGCGTCGTCGTTGATCGGCACGCTGAACTGAACGGTCTCACCAAGTGTTCCGGTGAACGACAGTGTCTGAGTGGTGGCAGTGAAATCGTCGTTGGACGCTGAGTTCCCGGTGAAGGTGACATCAACATCCAGTCCACCATCAACGGCGCCAATCAAGGACGCGGTGAAAATTATTGTGCCGTCTTCCGTGGTGGTGACATCTTCGATAGTGATCGCCGCAGCGTCGTTGTCGATGATTGTTCCGGTTGCCGTGTCAGAGATGTCGATTGACCCCACAGGAACTAACGCAGTGACAACGTTAGAAACTGAGACTTCGAAGTTTTCGGTTGCTTCCAAGATTGCGTCGTCGTTGATTGCAACGGTGAACTGAACCGTTTCACCTGGATCACCGTTGAACGACAGCGTTTGGGTCGTGCCTGTGTAGTCAGCGGCGGTTGCTGTGCCGTCAGTAAAGTTAACGTCGACATCGAGGCCGCCATCAACTTCTCTGTCGAGAGTCGCCGTGA
>CAYWSI010000443.1:0-1111 GCA_964460585.1 uncultured Algimonas sp. | reverse complement strand
GAACGTAACCGATGCACCCAGCGCAAACCAAGCCTTCGCCGCGGTACTGGCGCACGTCCGCAGAATTCGCCAAACGCCGGGAGCCGAAGACGAACTGAGCGACTCGGGCGTTGCCCGTGCCGCTTGGGCGGAGATCATTGCCGCCGCGCAGCAACACAACGATCCCGGTAAATTCACGACCTTTATCGGCTATGAATACACTCGTGCAGGCGATGAAATGCAGAATCTGCATCGTAACGTCATATTCAAGGGCAGCGACGTTCCTATCGAGCCATTCAATGCGCTAAACACACAACCCGAAGAACTGTGGCGCTGGCTAGATGAACAACGCGAGCTTGGCCGAGAAGGGCTCGCAATCCCCCATAACTCAAATGGCTCTGATGGCGAGATGTTTGCGCGGCAGGATTCCTATGGCAAAGATTTCGATGCCAACTACGCCGAGTTGCGCATGCGCAATGAGCCACTGGTCGAAAACACCCAGGTTAAGGGTACCTCCGATACCCATCCGTTGTTGTCGCCCAATGATGAATGGGCGGATTTCGAAATCATGCCCCTACGAGTGGCCAGCACCCTTCCCAGCCGCGCGCCGGGCAGTTATGTGCGCGAAGCCTATTTAAATGGACTGGAGATGGCCGCGACCCAGGGATTCAACCCCTACCGCTTTGGTGTCATCGGCTCTTCCGACACCCACAACGCGGCCGGGTCATTTGATGAAGACAACTACTGGAGTAAAACTGGCGTTCGTGACATCCAACCGGTTGATCGTGGTTCGGTGCCACTCGCTGAACCTGGACCAGAGGGCGAGCAATACGCAAGCCCGCCGAGCCGTTTCTGGGGGGGCTCTGGCCTTGCCGGGGTCTGGGCTGAATCGAATACTCGGGACGCCATCTATGCCGCCTTCCGCCGCAAGGAAACCTTCAGCACCAGTGGTCCTCACATAAAGGTTCGCTGTTTCGCGGGTTACGATCTCCAACAAGACCTGCTGTTTGCCTCTGATAACATCGCGCAGCTGTATCGGCGGCCGTTCCCATGGGTGGTGAGCTGGTGCGCAACAAGGATCAGACACCCCACTTCTTCGCCTGGGCGACCCGCGATGCCGACAGTGGCAATT
>CAYWSI010000442.1:0-1121 GCA_964460585.1 uncultured Algimonas sp. | reverse complement strand
GTATATGGGTGCTAATTCGGTCCAGAAACCAGCGATCGTGCGAGATGACCATTACGGTCCCAGGGAAATTCAATACGGCCTCTTCCAGGGCTCGTAAGGTCTCTACATCCAGGTCATTTGTCGGTTCGTCGAGTAACAAAACGTTTGCACCGCGACGCAGCAACTTGGCCAGGTGTACCCGGTTGCGCTCTCCGCCGCTCAGCGAGCCGATGTGTTTCTGCTGATCCGGTCCCTTGAAGTTGAAGCGGCTAACATAGCCACGGCTGGCGACTTCATATTTGCCGACTTTGATGATGTCGAGCCCTTCGGATACCTCTTCCCACACCGTCTTGCTGTCATCCAGCGTATCTCTGCTTTGGTCGACATAGGCCAAATCCACCGTCTCCCCTTGCTCGATGACACCCGCGTCTGGTGTTTCGACACCGGTCAGCATGCGAAAGAAGGTCGACTTGCCGGCCCCGTTGCCGCCGATGATGCCGACGATGGCGCCACGGGGAATTTCACAAGACAGATCATCAATTAGCAGACGCTCACCAAAACCTTTGCTCACGTTCTTCACGTGCAACACTTTTTCACCCAAGCGTTCACCTGGGGGTATGTAGAGTTCTGTCGTTTCTGCGCGCTTTTGGTTTTGTTCGCTCATGAGCTCTTCGAAGCGTGCTACCCGGGCTTTACTTTTTGCCTGGCGACCTTTGGGATTCGATCGCACCCAGTCAAGCTCTGACTTAATGGCGCGCTGACGGGCTTTTTCTTGATTGGCTTCGGCTTCGAGGCGAGCATCTTTGTTCTCCAGCCACGCGCTGTAGTTACCTTCGAATGGGATGCCGCGGCCCCGATCCAGCTCCAATATCCAACCGGCGACATTGTCGAGAAAGTAGCGATCGTGAGTGACGGCGACGACAGTACCGGTGAATTCAGCCAAGAAGCGTTCCAGCCAAGCCACACTGTCGGCGTCAAGGTGGTTGGTGGGTTCGTCTAGGAGCAACATATCGGGCTTTGACAGTAGCAGGGCACACAACGCCACTCGTCGGGCTTCCCCACCCGAGAGTTTGGTAACGTCTTGGTCCCAGGGCGGTAGGCGTAAAGCATCGGCTGCGATTTCCAGTGTCCGATCCACATCC
>CAYWSI010000441.1:0-1133 GCA_964460585.1 uncultured Algimonas sp. | reverse complement strand
GAACAATGGGGAGGAGGCTTCGAAGCGCGCACGGGTAGACTCCGCGAATTGGCAAGTGTTGAGTGACTTCCGGTTCACTCCCGACCCAGCGGTTGAGCGCATGAGTCGCGCGACAACAAAGCTCATATCGCTTGTGATTTGGTTCTTGTCGTTGATGGGGTTCGGTCTGATCGCAGCACGGAGGCTTACCCCATGATGCGCGAATTGACCTTCATGCTACGCGACAAAGCAGTTTGGGTCTGGTTACTGCTAGCACTTGGTTTCTCGGTTACTGGTGTGGGCTTGGGCATGAACGAAGTCAACCAACAACACGCGGAGATTGTAGAGCTAATTCAGCTCGACCAATTCGAACGTAAGGCTACCTTGTCAGAACAATCCGACTGGGGATCGGCGGCGTATTACGCTTTCTACCTGACCTACGATCCGCCCTCTGATTTCGCCTACGCAGCCATCGGGCAGCGCGACGTCAACCCATGGAAACATCGCATCCGCATGTTGGCGCTAGAGGGCCAAATCTATGAAACAGACGCCAACAATCCTGATTTCGCACTGATTGGCCGTTTTGATTTTGCGTTCATCGCAAGTCTGATCGCACCCCTACTTGTTGTGCTATTGCTGTTTGACCTAAGGTCGGGCGAGCAGGTCGCCGGACGGTTGCACTTGATCGAAACGAGTACCACAAGCCCAAGACAGCTTTGGTGGATACGCTCGGGGCTGCGGGTGGGCGCATTGGCGGTTGCGCTGTGCTTCCCCTTGGTGATTGGTGGATTGATCTCTGGCGCGCCGATTATGACACTGGCACTGTGCGTTATCGCGGTCGGTCTGTATCTGCTTTTCTGGACTGCGCTCACCCTCTGGCTCACACCCGCCAACCGGACAGGCGCTTACAATCTGACCATTATGCTCGGAGTCTGGTTGCTCGTTTGCGCCCTAACACCTGCGACCTTGACGCAAGCCATCGACCGGAGCCTGCCCCTCCCAGACGGCGGAGAGATTGTGCTAACACAACGAGAAGCCGTGAATGATACTTGTGATCTACCCATAGAGGCCACCTTTGAACCCTTTCTTGAATACCACCCCGAATGGCCTGAAGACACTGCCTGAGAGTAGCAAGGTATTGAGTTGTGCTGTGG
>CAYWSI010000440.1:0-1134 GCA_964460585.1 uncultured Algimonas sp. | reverse complement strand
TTTCATGACGCATTATGTGGGCCGTCCCAGCCCGCTTTATTTCGCAGAACGCCTCACTGAGGAAACGGGCGGGGCGAAAATTTATTTCAAACGTGATGAGCTCAACCACACGGGCGCGCATAAGATTAATAATTGCATGGGGCAGCTGCTCCTCGCCAAACGTATGGGCAAGAAACGCATCATCGCCGAAACAGGCGCAGGCCAGCACGGCGTGGCCACGGCCACCGTTGCTGCGCGCCTCGGCATGGACTGTATCGTCTATATGGGCGCGGTGGATATTGTACGGCAAAAGCCAAATGTGTTTCGCATGCGCCTTCTCGGAGCCGAAGTCCGCGCCGTTCATTCAGGCACGGCCACGCTCAAAGACGCGATGAATGAAGCCTTGCGCGATTGGGTCACCAATGTCGCCGAGACCTTTTATTGCATCGGCACAGTCGCGGGTCCGCACCCCTACCCCGCCATGGTGCGGGATTTCCAAGCCGTGATTGGCCGCGAAGCGAAACAACAAATCCTACAGGCCGAGGGCCGCCTACCCGACGCGGCGGTGGCCTGTATTGGCGGCGGGTCAAATGCGATGGGCCTATTCCATGAATTTGTCCCCCATGAAGAGGTCCGCCTCATCGGGGTGGAAGCCGCAGGCAAAGGCGTGAAATCTGGATTACATGCAGCGTCTCTAACGGGCGGGTCTCCGGGGATTTTGCACGGCAACCGCACTTATTTGCTGCAAGATGAGCATGGCCAAATCGCGGATGCCCATTCTATCTCGGCGGGACTTGATTACCCCGGTATTGGACCAGAACATTCCTACCTCCATGATATTGGCCGCGCGGAATATGTCAGCGCGACAGATGACGAAGCGCTGCATTGGTTCCAAGCCTGCGCAAGGCTCGAAGGTATCCTCCCCGCGCTAGAACCCAGCCACGCCCTGCCGCGCACCGTCGACCTCGCCAAAGAGCTCGGCAAAGACGGGCTCATCATCATGAATATGTGCGGCCGCGGGGATAAGGACGTGTTCACGATTGCGGACGCGCTGGGCGAGCATATTTCGGAGGGTACGGAGGGGTGAGTGAGGATAGGTCTAACTACGCCCGCCGCGTTTTAATCAGATGAGTAAGAACATTCACTTTTTCGCGC
>CAYWSI010000439.1:0-1142 GCA_964460585.1 uncultured Algimonas sp. | reverse complement strand
ACTGTGCCCTCTATGCGGCGGCCAACTTCGTGTCATCGCAGACATCACCGAGCCGTCACTCATCACCAAGATACTCGACCACCTACAAAATCGAGACCCGCCTCGGCTCTCACCACGGCGCGCCCTGCCCCACCGAGATCCCAACGACCTGTTCGCCGAGCGCTGAAACGCCCGCGACCACAGTCGACTCTGCGCGTCGAAACATGGGCCCTCCCCTTGCACCCGACAGGCTGTGCGAGAACAACCAACCCAACCGACAGTAAATCAACCACGCCATAGTTTTTGATACCCACTCTCCAACGCCAACTTCCCAAGCGCTTAACCCAGTACTCCGTACAATCGAGGAAAACGCAGGTTATTCTTCCTATTCACTCTAGGTCGCGCCGATCCAGCACCGGCTGGACTCAGTTGAACTGTTGGGCCGCCCTCCATGGGAACTGAGAATAGGTCTCGTCGACTTACTGCTTCTGTCCGGAACGAGTAAGCGACTGTAGCGCCATCGGGGCTGATCCAAAACTCCACGAAGTCACCACCCGCCCGGCGACTCATTCTCACCGGCACTCCACCGCGAACACTTACTCGAAACAGCTTGGTGGCGGGTTCGTCCGCACCTATGGAGAAGAAAACCTGACTGCCATCCGGCGTAAGTACAAACTGATTGACTTCGCTGCTACCAATATCCGGATTTAGGCGCACGTTGGCCCCGCCCTGGATAGGGGTTCTGAAGAGCTCGGCTTGATTTTGGTTTTGTTCGGCTAGATAAACAGCTGATCAACACCATCTACGTTTGCATGATAAACCACCCAACGACCATCAGGGCTCACCTTCCAGTCGCTGTTGAACCTTAATGGAAAGGGCTCAGACACCTGTACAGGCGTCGCCTGTGCAAAACTCGCCGTGCCGGAGGCCAGCACTAGCAGGAATATACCTAGCGTCCTCATTTCCTCTCCCTGAGGGCCGTCCTAATGCTGCTCTATCAGGTTGACGTGAAGCAACTGACTCGTCGACCCCACGTTTAGGGAGGGTGCGTGTCGATTGTTCGTCGGCCAACCAGTTGGTCCCACTCTCAAAACCGTGATTGGCAAATTTCGAAGGAGAGGCTATATGGTATGTCATCGGTCTAATCGTTGGCCTTCTTAGCT
>CAYWSI010000438.1:0-1148 GCA_964460585.1 uncultured Algimonas sp. | reverse complement strand
GCCAACAATCGATTCCCTGTCAATAACGAACCGCAATGTATCGCCATCTGGATCCGTACCCGCTAACGGCAGGGTCAGCGGAACATCTATTGGGGTGGTTAACGTCAGGGGTGTGGCGACAGGTGGCCGATTCACTGCTGGTTCAACGACTACAAACACAAGACTAGGCTGACTCAGTTCCAGGCCATCACTAGCGACGAAAGTGAAGAATGATTGACCCACAAATCCGGGGTTTGGTGTAAACGTCACATTCGGTGGGGTACCAGTGACGGTCCCCGCCCTGGTGGCCGGTTGAGTGTTTAGTAAAAACGTTAACGGATCACCGTCGGTATCTGTGCCTTCGAGGGTAATTGTCGCGGGCTGGTTACTTGGTGTTGTGATTGCTAGATTGGTCGCCGCCACTGGCCGTGTGTTGCCACCGACAGGAACATTCGGGGTGGCTAAAAAGACGTCTAAAAACGTATTGCCATCATTGAGAAAATTGCTCGCAATCGATGTAAACGCGATCAGTCGCCCGTCATCGCTAATCGAGGGGGCGGTGCTATCACCGAAGACCACGAAAGTCACTTCTTCTGAGAAATCTTCCTGACGATCAACAAACCGCAGAACCCTGAGGTCAAATGAACCTAATAGAGGTTGGTTGGCGGTCTCAAACACCACAAACCGGCCATTTGGTGTGACGGATGGGTTTGAGCCAAGGAATGCAAACAGGCTATTGGATCCTGTGCTTCGATCGTAAAGAAAGACCCCAGGACGAATTCCCGAGAAATTGCTTGCAACGAGGTTGGTCGCGGTTGTGTCATAGGCCACCAATTGACCTTCAGCGCTGATCGAAGGTGAACTGCTAACGCCATTGCCACCAGAGGTGATCAATTCTGTGGTGCCGGTGGCCCTGTTGTAGATGAAGATGTCCTGGCCGTTGCCGTTGGGGTCAAGTGCCACCAGATTGGAAGCCCTAGAGGCGAAGGCGACATACCCGCCGTCCGGACTGATTGAGGGCTCTAGACTGACGCTGTCGCCTTGCAGTGTGATGGACTCAGTGAGTCCCGTCACTCGATCGTGAATGAAGACATCCTGTTGGCCGTTAAAATCGCCCGCGACAAGGTTGCTGGCAGCTGAGGAAAATGCCAAAAACCGACCGTCGGCAC
>CAYWSI010000437.1:0-1148 GCA_964460585.1 uncultured Algimonas sp. | reverse complement strand
CCGTTCGGCACGATTGAACGACGCATTTCGACCCGTTATTTGCGGGCGAAAAAAAGCCAGGGTGGTGTAGGCTTAATTGCCGCTATTTCCTTTATTTGTATCGCCCTCGCGATCTGGGCCATGATTGTTATCATGTCGATTATGAATGGCTTTCGTGACGAAGTCATTCGCCTGACCATTGGCAGTGAGGGGCATATATACGCCGAACTCGCTGATCCATCCGTCTCCGCTGCCGATATGCGCATGATTGAAGATAGGCTCAACTTACTGACCGGAGTAGAAGAAGCTTTTCAATATACGCAGCATTATACGGGGGTTCAGGCAAACGGTGTTTTTGGTCTTGGACAGGTTATCGGTATTCGTCCAGAAAATTTAAATAATTTTGAGCTCATTGCCAGCAATATCATACAAGGCTCTTTGCAAGGATTTGGGCAGGGCGATGGATCTAATCACCAGATTGCATTAGGCTCCCGTCTGGCCGCGAATTTGGGCCTATCTGCTGGGGACCGTATTACGATTTACTCTCCGCGGACCCGAACGACGGTGACAGGGCCGCAACCCATTCGAAAGAATTATACTATCGGAGCTATCTTCTCTGTCGGGCTTTTACAGACGGATTTGTCCTATATTTACATGGATTTCGATCAAGCGACTCTCTTATTTGAAGGCGGGGAATTAACGGGACAAATTCAGCTGCGACTAGATACACCTGATGATGTCGACCGATTAGAGCCTGTCGTTTATGACGCCATTCAAGCGCCGGCTTTCTTACAGACGTGGCGACATAAAAACGCGGCCACGGCGACAGCTCTGCGAACGGAACAAATTGCCATGCGGTTTATTTTCATGGTTGTCGTGATTATCGCGGCTTTCCCCGTGCTGGCTTCCATGATTATGCTCGTGAAGAATAAATCAAAAGATATTGCTATCTTGCGAACCATTGGTGTTACCCAAGGCGGCATTTTGCGTATTTTCCTTATGTCTGGCGCGATGATTGGAATACTGGGGACGTTGATTGGTCTGGTTGTCGGGATATTATTCTGCCTAAATATTGGACTAATACAGTCGGGAATTGAAGCCGTCACAGGTCAGCCGCTTTTCCCCGAAGATGTCTATCAGTTAGCGGGCGGCATTCCGGTTAAAATTGT
>CAYWSI010000436.1:0-1157 GCA_964460585.1 uncultured Algimonas sp. | reverse complement strand
CCGCAATCAAATCCTGCCGCCTCTCAGGCGTTTGCTCCACGGCGACATTTATCAATCGCGTTATGGGCATAAGGGATGGATTTATACGCTCTCCTTGCGCTTCCCATTCGCCGGCCAATCTGTCTGCCAAAGCTTTTGAGGGTAGCGATAATTTCAACTTTCCCGGCGTACGTAACTGCATGCCGTCCAAGAGAACACGCCATTCCCGTCCTTCACCTTCGACGGTCACATTTTGATAAAAGCGTTTACTTAGCCGTTTGGAATTCAACTTAGCTCATCCCAATCGACGACATCATTTTTGGGATTAAACCCTAAGGTCTTAAAAGCGGAGAGCATATGTTCTGGGAGTTCAGCAACAAATTTTAGGGGTGGTTTGCCTTCGCGCGGAAGCTCCAATGACCGGGCGTGTAAATGTAGCTTATTTGAAAGACTATTCGGCAAGGGCCTATCCGTCATATATCTTGGGTCACCCGCAATCGGCGCGCCGAGAAGCTGCATATGCAGACGTAATTGATGCGTTCGGCCTGTCAGCGGCATCATCGACACCCAAGCCGCCTTTTGCCCGGCCTGACTTCGCACATCATAAAGCGTGCGCGCATGTTTCGCGCCGTCATGCCCATGACGGACAGCCATCATCACTTCTTTGCCTTCATTGATATTGCCGAAGCGATTATCCAAGCGGCCTTTTGCCATATAGCCTTTAATCTCACCCGAAATTGGACGCGGCACGCCATTGGTAATGCCCCAATAGATTTTCTCCGCGCGTCGGCTTTGAAAAGCGCGGCCAGCCCATTTTGCTGAAGCCGCCGTCTTCGCAATTAGCAAGACGCCAGAGGTATCGCGGTCCAAGCGGTGCACAAGCCGGCACCCTTCCCCTAAAGCTGGTAACATGCCGTCAATATGCCGCTTGGTTTTCGTCCCGCCCTGCACCGCTATGCCCGCAGGCTTGTTAAGCGCAATCAGCGCATCATCTTCATAAATCACCAGCCCCCGAATAAAGGCGGCATCCGCCTCTGACACGGGCTTGGGTCCCGACATATCTGACGGGTCAGGCAATGGTGGTACACGGATTATTTGCCCGCCTGCAATCCGGGCATTACCTTTAGCGCGTTTTCCGTCGAGACGGATTTCGCCCTTTCGCAACAGTTTTTCTACTT
>CAYWSI010000435.1:0-1159 GCA_964460585.1 uncultured Algimonas sp. | reverse complement strand
AGCTCGGCTACCGCAAAGAACTGGAAGCGATTGAAGACCCGGCTGAACGCATCGCTACCTACAACGATATGGTCGCGGGCATGTACGAGCGCGGCAAGGCGGCCAATGCCGCCTCGCATTTTGAATTTGATGATGTGATCGATCCGGCCGACTCGCGCAAATGGATTGTGGCGGCGTTGAAATCGGTCCCGCCAAAACCCGCTCGTACCGGCAAAAAGCGCCCCAACGTCGACACCTGGTAGCTAGTTGCGTGGCAGCACCGGGCGCTGCACCGGAAACTCGGTTCGCGCCGCAGCCGATGCCAGGAGCGCCGCAACAGAGTTGTGTTGCGCAAGTTCTTGCAACTGCATTTGTGTTACCCGCATCAAACCAAATTCACCCGCATCGTGTTGCCGTAGTGCCTCACCCGGTGAGATCCAGAGACTGTCTACGGTCTCAATGTGGTCGTGCATGCCGGTCTGCCCCACAGGCGCCTCGGCAATAAAAAATCGGGTATCAAAACGTCGGGGACGGCCCAGGGGAGTCACAATTCGATTGTGGTAGTGAATGCGTTCAACGGCCAGTCGCAGCTTTTCGCTGACACAAATATCATGCAGGCTTTGCTGGCCCTGATGCAGTGGCTCACGCATCGCGGCAAAACGCTCGGCCATTGCCGGGTTTGAAAACTGCAAATACTCACCGGCGCTGTTGTAGGCCAGTAGCAAACCCGCTTCCTCAAAGCTCTCGCGAATACCCGCCACCCAGTAACCCAGGTGATCGTAACCCAGCGCCTTTGCCTGAGGTTCCTGATCTGCACTCGGCCCGACACACACATCACGATACTTGTTGAAGTGATCCTCCGGATCAACACGACCACCCGGAAACACATACATGCCGCCCGCAAACGCTGCCTTTGAGGTCCGCCGCAACATAAATATCTCAAAACCGCTGGCCTTCGGGCGCACGAGTATCACCGTGGCCGCAGGTCGAATGGGCTGAGTCTTTATTGCCGGGTTATCTGTCACTGCTGCACACGCCTTTAAAGGCCAAAAAAACCTAACTCAATAGGAGATTGTATACTCCGCGGCGCCCGACTGCGCACCCGGCCCGGTATAGGCTTCCGGACGCGGCTTGCGGAGGTTACGAACCGTTCGCAAGCGCCCGTTTTCAAATCGCAACA
>CAYWSI010000434.1:0-1161 GCA_964460585.1 uncultured Algimonas sp. | reverse complement strand
CTTCTTGATTGCTTCCATGCCATCCGACTTATGATCCTGCTCAGTGAAGCCAATCGATGCCCGGCTCATGTCCTGAGCACCTGCATTTGTCGTCATAACCAACACCACATTGCGGAAATCGGCCTTGCGGCCATTGTTGTCCGTTAAGGTGCCGTGATCCATCACTTGCAACAGCAGATTGAACACCTCAGGGTGGGCTTTTTCGATTTCATCCAACAGCACAACGCTGTGGGGATGTTTGTTCACCGCCTCCGTCAGCAGGCCACCCTGGTCAAATCCGACGTAGCCCGGTGGTGCCCCAATCAGCCGCGACACCGTGTGGCGCTCCATGTATTCAGACATGTCATAGCGCAACAGCTCGACGCCCATGATGTTCGCTAGCTGCTTGCAGACTTCGGTTTTACCAACACCCGTCGGGCCAGCAAACAAAAACGAGCCGATCGGTCGCTCCATCTCCTTTAGTCCAGCGCGCGATAGCTTAATCGCAGAGCTCAGCGTATCGATCGCCTCGTCTTGGCCAAAAACAACCATCCGCAACTTCTTATCGATATCACGCAATGCTTCTTTATCAGACACAGTCACTCTAGCGGATGGTATCCGCGCGATTTTGGCAACGACTTGCTCAATATCGACGGCACCAATACTCTTCTTGCGACGACTCTCAGGCTGCAAACGCTGTGCAGCACCCGCCTCGTCAATCACATCAATGGCTTTATCCGGCATAAAGCGATCGGTGATGTACCGGTCCGCGAGGGTCGCGGCCGAGCGGAGTGCTTTGTCGGTGTAACGCAGACCGTAGTGTTCTTCGAAGCGAGATTTTAGGCCCTTTAGAATCTGGTAGGTGTCCTCGACATCCGGCTCGCTGACATCGATTTTCAAGAACCGCCGGGACAACGCACGATCTTTCTCAAAAATCCCGCGATATTCCTGATAAGTCGTCGACCCCATGCAGCGCAATTCGCCGGTCGTGAGCAACGGTTTTAGCAAATTCGATGCATCCATTACCCCACCGGAGGCCGCACCAGCACCAATGATCGTGTGAATTTCGTCGATGAACAAAATCGCGTGATCTTCTTTCTTAAGCTCGCCGAGCAGCATTTTGAAGCGTTTCTCGAAATCACCCCGGTACTTAGTGCCCGCAAGCAACGCGCCGAGATCCAG
>CAYWSI010000433.1:0-1169 GCA_964460585.1 uncultured Algimonas sp. | reverse complement strand
AAGCCGCAATGGCGAATGCCCGGCAGCGTCAGACGCGAGGCTTGTGCCCGGCTACGAGACAGCATTCAAAATGATGATGCTAAAGAGATTCGAACAAACCTCAAAAACCTGCTCAATATCCTTGATCAACAAAACGTCAGTTGGCCCCAGGAAGAGCCTGCAAAGATGCAGGAGCTGCTCGCGCGCTCAACCTATGCCCAGGTGCCCACAGCACTCGACCGGGAGGCACTGAACACAGCACTGGACAATCTGCTGACACCTAAATCACCAAAGGCAAACTCCAGCGTGTTACCCCAGCTGTATCCAACGTCTTAGGCAGAAGGTGCTGCGTTGCAAGGCTTAACTGCCTAATCGCTAGCCTCCAAACTCTTGCTAACCAATTCGTAGACGTTGGGTGACAAGCTCTCAAGCGCCAGAATCTCTTGCAAAGCAGCGCGCATCTGCGCCTGCACGGCCGGAATGTAGCGCTGCCATTGGGTCAGTGGCCCTGTCAGTCGCGAGGCCACCTGGGGGTTGGTTTCATTTAAGCGCCTGATGCGCTCGGCCAGAAACTTATAGCCGGAACCGTCCGCCTGGTGAAAGTTCGCGTGGTTGTTCATCGCAAACGCGCCGTACAAAGAACGTACCTTGTTAGGATTGCGCGGATCAAAGGCCTCGTGGGCCTCAATGCGTTCAACGCGAGCAAGCGCTCCGTCCAATTGACCACCGGCCTGCAATGATATCCAGTTATCGACCACCAGCGCCTCGTGAGACCAATCGGCATAGAACCGGTCAAGCAGTTCCTGAATCAAGTCAGCCGAGAAACCGGGCACATCCAAAAGTATTGCAAATACGGCTCGCCGGTCAGTCAGATTATCCGCACTTTCAAACTGGCGACGCAACAGTTCTTCTATCGATGTTACTGATGCATCACTTCGAGCAATGCCCGCGAGTGCCCGATTGCGTAACGCGCGATGGGCAATGGCGGCGGCATCCGGTGAATAGGGTTTTTGCGATCCAAGGCCATGATAAAGCGCGCTGAACTTGTCGCCATGAGTGAGCGAAATTTCGCTCTCGAGCGACGTTCTGGCCGCAAGCAATCGCAAAACATCTACGGGCCGCTGCCGTTCAAAAAGATCTGCTTCTGTGGGCAGCGTAAGCAATTTTGCGAGCAGCGCCTGCTCTGGGGC
>CAYWSI010000432.1:0-1178 GCA_964460585.1 uncultured Algimonas sp. | reverse complement strand
ACGGCTTCCATGAGGCTTTGTTTGTCTTGCGGCTCAAAAGGCGAAATCATCGCAGCTTGATTAATCAATAGCGGTAAGGGGATTTCCTTCAAAGCCTTCCAATCCACCCGAACACTAATGGCTTTTGCCAAGGCCTTCATAGCGACGGTCAAAGCGGCGCGGTCTGATCGTCCCGTTTCTGAGAGGGCTTCACTGGTTTGCCGTGCATCATGCGTATCAGCATCTGCTTCAAAGCCGTCAAAACTTATCTTGGCTTGCCGGTAGGGCGTGGTGACCTCTAGCTCATCGCTCAAATGAAACCGTTTCAAGCCTTTTAAGACAATTAAATATCGTCCGTCATCCGTTTCGGAAAATTGCGTGATACGGCCCATTCCGCCGATTTTGACAAGTTTATCTGCGCGCGATTGGACCATGCCAATTAAGCGGTCCTTACGAAGGGCATCATCGACCATATTCAGATAGCGCGGCTCAAAAATATTCAAGGGTAGGTCACATCCCGGGAGCAAAACCGTTCCATTTAATGGGAAGAGGGCAAGGCTCTCTGGATTTGTTCGCCGGGCGAGGGATTTGTAATGGGCGCTCATATGATTCTAGGTGGTGAACCTGAAGCCGTCTGTCAATTGGAAGCATGAAATAGCCGCAGATTGGTTGCGTATTGACAAATAACTCTACATATGTAGAGTTATAATATGACACGTATAAGACGCCCCTCTGCGGCCACATTGAAAATATTGAAATGCCTATCTGAGTCTCCAGATGGCTTACACGGCTATGCGCTGATGAAAGGCGCGGGCCTGGCATCGGGAACGCTTTATCCGATTTTAGGGCGTTTGGCAGAGCGCGCTTGGCTGGATAAGGTGTGGGAGGCTGGCGAAGATTTGTCGGGTCCCCCGCGCAGGATTTACCGCCTTACAGATTTAGGGCGCGCACAGCTGGAACATTATAGCCGGGACGCGGCGCAGCCCGCCAGCAATCAAATTTTGGGGGCAAGACCATGAGCCAAACCTTAGATAAGCTTTTGGGGATACTCCAAAGTAAATTGCCTGACACAAAAAGCGAATGGCTCTCTGATTTAAGAACGGAGGCCACCCATATTCCTAGCGGTATCGCGCGTATGAAGTTTCAATGGAGCGGTCTTTTGGCCGCTATTGGACATCTCTTAAGGCTGAGAGTTGGCG
>CAYWSI010000431.1:0-1180 GCA_964460585.1 uncultured Algimonas sp. | reverse complement strand
GTATACTACGGTCCGGCTGCAATAAGCCTTGCAAGCGGTGGAACCCTATCTGACATAGCACCGTCGCTGTTGCAGTTAATGGGTATGACGCAACCAGCTGAAATGACCGGACGATCTTTGATTGAGCTCAAGTCTCCCTAACAGACCAAACGTCGCACCTAATCACGCCCAGGCGCAACCCCTGCGCCGAGCCATCTGGCTAACCATCGTTCTTAGTCTCTATGCGGGCCATGCACCCGCGGTCAAAGCCGCCGACTCTGAAACCACCCAGGCAAACAAAGAACTCAGCGCCGTGGTGGAGCGGCTAAACGCCCTAAAACGCTGGTTCAACGAAGCGGAAGAGAAACGCAGTCGCTGGGCCGGGGAGCTGAAGAAAGCAGATACCGCCGTCGCAAAGCTTGGGTTACGCGTGGTCGGGCTAACCAAAGCCCAGGGCGCCATCGAGTCACGTCTCACCACTTTAAGCGACCAATCCCGGGAGCTGGCTAAAAAACGCGCCACCGAAGAGCGCAAAATCGCCGAACATCTCAACGCCGCCTATCGCATGAGCGGGCAAGATTTCTTCAAGCTGTTAATGAACCAGGAACATCCTCAGGACCTGGATCGAATGATTCGCTATCACCAATACTTCTCCGCCGCCCGCAGCGAAACCTTGGCGGACTACCAGGCAACCCTTGCCGCCATCGCCAAAAACAGCGTTCAGGCAGCCGCCGAACGCGACAACTTAGTGGAACAGAAAGCTAAGGTTGCCGGCGAACAGAAAGCGTTTCTGGCCCAGCGCAGTGAGCGCGAGCGGTTACTCGCCCAGTTGGACGAAGAAACAAAATCGCACAGTGCCGAACAGGCCAAGCTTGAGGCTGATCGCAATCGACTGCAGGAACTACTGGCGGTTCTAGCGGAGCGAGCGACACAACTGGACGGGCAGGAATTCCTCGAACGCCAAGGCAACTTACCCTGGCCGAGCGTCGGCGAGCTAACCCATAAGTTCGGTCAAGCACGGGCGGAAGGCCGACTGCGCTGGCAAGGCAACTATTACACCACCAATGCAGGCGCACCGATTCGCGCAGTGCATCGCGGTAAGGTCGTATTCGCCGAATGGTTGCGTGGATTCGGGTTGCTGACGATTGTCGATCATGGTGACGGCTACATGAGTCTTTACGGGTATGCTGATGTTCTACTC
>CAYWSI010000430.1:0-1186 GCA_964460585.1 uncultured Algimonas sp. | reverse complement strand
CCATACAGCGTGGTTGTTTTACCGCTGCCTGTTGGGCCGGTTACAAGCACGAGTCCATTTGGTCGAGAGATTAACTCGCGAAACTTCTTTAGAATTGTGTCAGGCATCCCCACCTGTTCGAGACTGCTGGCTGCTCCGCTGTGATCCGCTAATCGAATGACTATAGATTCTCCATCCTGGGTAGGCATGGTAGATAAGCGCATATCGATATCGCGGTTTTTGAGGCGCATATCGAAACGACCATCCTGGGGTAGTCGCTTTTCGGAGATGTCTAACCCAGCGATCAGTTTAAGACGAGAGACAAGGGCTGATGCAACTCTCGATTCGTTAATGATTTGTTCCTGCAGTACCCCGTCGACGCGAACACGAATCCTCAATACATCTGCGTCGGGTTCGATGTGCACGTCACTCGCCCTCACCTGGACGGCGTCTTCCAGTATAGAATTCAGCAACCGTGCCACTGGAGTGTCGTTTTCTTCCTCTACAACGTTGAAATTGTTTAGCGAAAACTGATCGGAATTGAGCTCTCCTTCTAGTTCATTGGCGAAGCTAACGATATCGTTTGTTCGGCGGTAAGCGATATCAAGCATGGGTAGCAGTTCGCTCTCGCGCACCACTGCCAGGCTGATGGGTTCCTCAATCTTTCGTGAGAGTTCGTCGTATGCGAACATATCCATCGGGTCGACCATACCAACAATGAGCTCGCCATCCTTCTGTTCCAATACCAAAGCTCTGTATCTTCGGGCATAGGTTTCAGGCAACTTGTCTGCAAGTTCTGGCGCAAGCGTGAATCCTTTGAGCTTGTAGTAGGGGAGCTGAAACTGTTCTGAGAGAAACTCAAGGAATACTTCTTCCTCGATAAAGCCCTTATCGACGATGATTTTACCGAGTTTAAGTCCAGATTCTTTCTGTTCGGCAAGACATTCTTGTAGCTGTTCTTCTGTTAGCTTGCCTCGCTCTATTAACAGATCACCGATACGTATCTTCTGCTTCTTCGGTGTCATTTTGGCTGCTTCTCTTCCGTGACGGATGCACCAATCTTTTTGCGCAGTCGAGCCACGCGTTCTGCACTTTCTTTGTGCAACTCACGTTGGGAATCTTTGTTGATAACGATTGGTCGTAACAAGATCACCAGCTCACTTTTCACCGATGATCTGTCACGCTGCCGGAATGCGGCACCCAATCC
>CAYWSI010000429.1:0-1196 GCA_964460585.1 uncultured Algimonas sp. | reverse complement strand
CTTGGTTGGTGGCAGAGCCGGCGTACGCGCCTGCGGTGAGCAAGTTCAAAACAAGCAGATAAACGCAGCGTGTGAGGGGAGAGCGCAAATTATTGATCTATTACTGGCGAGCGTTGAAGGTATCCAATCCGCATAGTGACCCTGTCACATACGAATGCCCCAATTCTGTAGAAGAGCCAAAGCCTCGATTAACCAGCCGCTGCTGTCGCTCGTGGGTGCAATTGTAACATGCCTGTTTATGGCAGTTCCGAGCGATCTTGAGTGCGGTTAACGCGACCGGTGTGGGTCTAAGTAGACTAAGTCCAAACCGTGTCTGGGTTAAGGATCGACAGATGGGGATTGACCCGGTTTGCCTACTCTTTCCCGCCTTAGTAAACATACCTAGCTGATAAGTCCTCGTCATGCGTTACTCTCTCCTGTGGCCCTCCACACTCGCTCTGTTGATCGTCGTTACTGGTTGCGCCCCAAAGCCCCTCTCTACCATCTCCTCTAGTTTTCGCGACAGTGTGCTTTTGGTCGAACAATACGAACAGGGGCCACCCAAAATCGCTATCGGACTGACCGATGAATCTCCGCGCACGATCGAGGTGTTGAATGAACAAGCCAGTCAGGGGGATCCCTTAGCGCATCGATTGCTCGGGAATGCTTACTGGGGAGGCGTCAACGCGTCTGTGAACGGCGTCAATCCGTTTCCGCAGAATCTCGAATCGGCGCTGTGGTACTACGAGCGCGGTGCCCAGGCCGGTGATGTGCCCAGCCAATATTATGCGGGGGTCTGTTATGAACTTGGCCAAGGCGTCGAAGTGGATAGCAAGCGCGCTCTGTCCTATTACCAACAAGCAGCGGCCAGCGGTTATCCCAACGCTCACGCGGACATTGGTGTTTTTGCTCTTATGGGTACAGCCATGGAACGCGATCCCGTACTAGCGGCGAAACACCTAAAAATCGCGGCAGATGCGGGTATTCATCCGGCGCAATACAACCTGGCTCTAATGCTAGAAACCGGTGACGGTGTTGACCCAAACCCGAAAGCGGCAGCCGATTGGTTTCTGATCGCCGCCAACGGCGGTCATACCCGTGCGATGGTGGGTCTCGCGAATTTGCTGATCGAAGGCAAAGGCGTCGCCAAGGATGTGGCCGCAGCCCGGCAGTGGCTGGAGCTTGCGGCGGATGAAGGCGAGGAAGCCGCTCAAGCC
>CAYWSI010000428.1:0-1207 GCA_964460585.1 uncultured Algimonas sp. | reverse complement strand
GCTATAAAACAAGGCCTTGTGATTTTAAATTCAGTCGCCTTGAACAATAACAACAAGGCGACTGAATTCACAATAAGCAAAACGTTAGCTTTGCTTACGGGGTTACGATACTAGTAAGATCTTGTATGTTGGCTGTTACTGCGCCACCCAAAGCAGTGAAGGCAGCAGCAACAGCGGCAGCAACCAGTGC
The DNA here is from genome assembly GCA_964460585.1 of uncultured Algimonas sp. GTDB lineage: Bacteria > Pseudomonadota > Alphaproteobacteria > Caulobacterales > Maricaulaceae > Litorimonas. The sequence continues at coordinate 1,017 of CAYWSI010000428.1, read as the reverse complement.
GCCGGCAACCGCGTATTCAACAGTAGTCAGGCCATCTTCGTCTTTGATGAATTTTGCAACAGATTCTTTAATCATTTTCATTTCAAACTTCCTTTTAAATAGTTTAAGTAAATCACCGCATAAGCGGCAGCATAGTTTTTCGAGCTAATTTAAAAAGCTATCCACCAGAAATATATTAAATATATTTCTGTAGAAGGCTTTCGGTAGATAGAATTAAATCCCTATCTGCGAGACACTTAGCGAGTTAAAATAAAGAAGTAAATAGCCGTATTTCTACAATGAGAAGCTCATCTCTGAAGATGTATCGAGACCTAAACTTTAGAATATAACAAACTAGCCTTATGAATCAAATTGAATACGAATCCTCACCAAATCCTATACTAATGGCTAAATTCCTAATCACAATCGTTTACATTTTCTTGCTCGCTACAGGCTGTGTAAATTCCGCCAAACATCAGAGTGCGCACCTGCAACAAACACAATTGCGAGCTCAAAACGGCGAATTGGAAGCACAGCTTGAACTCGCAAAGTACTATCTCAACCGAAATGAATCCACAGACCAGGCTAGCGCATTGAGTTGGTTTCAAACCGCCGCAGACAATGGCTCAGCTGAAGGTGCTTATCAAGCATATAAATTACTTCTAACAATCAAGCCCGAGCAATATAGCGAGGCGACTGAGCTCTTGGAGCAAGCGGCGGCCACGGATCACCCACAAGCTCAACTGATCTTGGCTGACTCACTTATGGAAGCGTCGCCTGCAGATAATGAAGCAGCAACCAAGGCATTTGATCTGTACCAACGTGCCGCAACACAAGGACTTACTGCAGCTCAAACTAAATTGGCAACCATGCTATTTGCGGGTTATGGCACCGATCGGAATCTAAAGGCCTCTTCACAATGGTTTGAACGCGCTGCAACTCAAGGTAATTCAAGAGCACAGTTGCTGCTCGGAGATTTTTACTTACTAGGCCTCGGTGTGTCAAAGGATCTTGATTCTGCAATCGATTGGTATGAAA
>CAYWSI010000427.1:0-1214 GCA_964460585.1 uncultured Algimonas sp. | reverse complement strand
AAATAATCCTCATCCGGCACCCACCCAGTCGCATCGCGCCACAAGCAGGCGGCCTGGTAGACCGTATCCATATAGGGATCTTTGATGGCGTAGTACGCGCTCGCGTTGTTAGGGAAGCGCGCAGCCAGTTCCCGCTTTATCTGTGCATAGGCAGACCGAGTAGTGGCATCTGCGCGCAAGTAGTCGCGAAACAGCAAGGCGTAAATCTGGTTGAGACGACCTGTCTCGCGGACATGAATATGGATCGGGCGCTCGCCATCGGGTTCGGTGAGATAGCGTTTTTGCAGAGCTGGGTCGTCAGTTGGCCGCCCGACTAAGTTGTCGAATTCGATGTCATCACGCAGTTCGTAACCTGCTTGGGTGAGGCGAGTGATGCTGGTTGTGTCAGTAAGATCGCTGACGGTGATTTGCAGATCGATCACGTCTTTGGCTGCCAACCCAGGGATGGCGGTCGAGCCGATGTGATCGATGCGCAGGGCATCCTGGTTCAGTAAGGCGCGCAGGTCTTTGGCAATGGCGCGGTACTCGTCCGCCCAGCCTGGGTTTGGCTCGCTGATCACAATCTGCTGCATGTCGCGGCTGGGCTCGACTAATTTGGCGGCTGGGATGTCGATCATACGCCCAAGAATTGGATTGGGTGCAGCAGAGAGCCGAGATGCGTACGATGGGGTTGTAAATTAATAATACCCGGGTAATATACCCGGCCGTCTAGCCGATCCGGAGATCGTTGTGTCCATAGATCTAACCGCTACCCATCTGTTGTTCGATGGTCAAACCCTGCTCGCGGCGGGCAGCCTGTCTCAGGTTACGGAGGCCTATGTACATCATTTCGAAACAGCGCAGGGTGCGGCCGGGACTTTGGTATTCGAAGTGGCCACTGGGCGTCAGGTTGATATAGATCCTACTGCAAGTAAACACTCACTTACGGCGGAGCCCATGGTGCAAAGCACGCCGATCACTGGGCAATCCGGCAGAGGCCGACCGAAGTTAGGCGTGGTTGGGCGGGAAGTCACTCTGCTTCCTCGTCATTGGGCTTGGCTTGAAACCCAGCGCGGCGGCGCTTCTGCCGCGCTGCGGCGTCTAGTGGATGAGGCTCGGGCGCAAAGCGCGGATCAAGATCGAGTGCGCGAGGCCCAAGATCGGACCAATCGATTTCTGACCGCACTCGGCGGCAACCTACCGGGGTTTGAGGAAGCCATGCGTGCCTTGTACGC
>CAYWSI010000426.1:0-1215 GCA_964460585.1 uncultured Algimonas sp. | reverse complement strand
AAGGGGCCCCGTCCAACAATTTTGCTTTTCTGCCAGAGTATGCTTTATCGGCAGCCGTACTCGAAATCGATTTGGATGCTATCGGTGACACGACCTATGACTTGCCGACTCTCGATGATGAAGATCGGCCAGGTGTTGATGATGAGAATGATCCCTTCGGTGGCAACGACGGAAAGAACCAGGCAAAACTGGTGCAGGGCGGGCCTGTGCAGATTTATGCTTCAGGCATGCGAAATATCTACGATATCGTACAGACCGAATCCGGCAACATCTATGTTTGGGATAATGGTCCAAATTCGGGATGGGGTGGTGTGCCTGTAGACTCCTGTTCGCAGGATACGGCTGAGGGTGGAGCTACATTCCCGGATGGATTGCACCTGATCGAAAAAGGTTACTACGGCGGTCATCCTAATCCCACACGTGGAAACAAGAATAATACGTTCAACGAATCAAACCCGCAAACCCCAATAGAAGGGCCAGACAATCCTGAGGAGTGCAACTACCTGCCTGCGGGTGTTTCAGATGGTTCTTTAATTGTTGTCAGTGCTTCAAGCAACGGTTTGACAGAGTACACGGCGAGCAACTTTTCTAATGCAATGAAAGGCGATCTGGTGGTAGCCACTTTTCAAAATGCTATTCTTCGGGTTCAGTTAAATGCTGACGGTACGAAGGTTACCTCCAATTCGAAGCTTATTCAGTTCGCAGGAAAAGTACCACTTGATGTGGTTGCCCAAGGTGATGATGATGTATTTCCTGGCACTATTTGGTATGTCGATAACATCAACCCAGATATCTCGGTGTTGGAGCCTGCAGATTATTAGCTCATTTGCCTGATATTAAGACGGCTAATGTATTCAAGTGTAGCGTGATCCCTGTCTCGCAATCTGTGGGTTTTTAGCTCGTATTTGACAACGCTTTTTTAAAAAGGGCCGATCCTATATGATGAAAATCACGCGTATCGACGTTACCTGTACTGTCGAAGAAAGCCGTCGAAACGTTATTGGCAACAAAGAGTTACGGTAAGAGAAGAACGACTCTTGAACTCCACAAATAGTCCTACCTTACACTGAAAACTCTCAGGTCAATTTCGAGCGCCTCTTTCCTAATTTATATTTCGCCTATTCCGGCAAATGAGTAGACATCGATGAGCCATTAGATCACCAGTCCGGTCGTTCCTCATCTTGCTGAGATTTGTCACCAATGTTTGGTCTAAAG
>CAYWSI010000425.1:0-1215 GCA_964460585.1 uncultured Algimonas sp. | reverse complement strand
CTTGCGACCCATGTGCCCGCCGATGGGCGCATTGCCAGCGGCGCAGTGGATTGGTTCATCGCCGGTAATCCGCGCACGATTGAGTGCGGCGCGATGATTGGCGTGCATAGTTGGGGCAGTAAAACAGGCGAGCGCGGCGATAAGACTTTTTATGACGGACAGCTGAGAACGCAGCGCTATTTCCTCAACCGCATGGATGTGGACCCCGATTTTTATGAATTTACCCGAAACGCGGCTGGTCCAGATGATATTTACTGGCTCACTGTCGCAGACATGCTGCGCTACCGCCTCATAACCAAAGACCCCAATTGCGGGCCGTCTTAATCGGTTATTGGAGTTTCTGGATATCACTCATGGACTTCATGCCGTAATTTTTCAACACACGCTTGCGGCACTTTCTTTGGGATTCCTCAGGTTTTACTTTTCTAACAATATTCGCAATCATTTTCACAAATTGGCCTAAGAAAAATAAAGCCGTCAGGAAAAGAATGATCGTGATTTGTGAATAATCCGTGGAGTAGTTCACTTTATCAAGGACGGCTGAAAACGGCCCCAAAGGATCGACCTTTCCCAAAGGATCGACCTTTAAAGTCGAGCCCGTTAGCTCTGAATATTTGCGCCCGACCGCATCGCCATTAATGAAACCTAGGAGCTTGCTTGCAAAGAGGGCGACAAGCCCAATCACGATTATGAAAATCAGATACCCTGTCTTTGAACGGCGATAGCCTAAGAAAACCACAAATAGGGCAACTAAGCCCAACGCCACCCAAATTGAGAGGTTTTCCATTGCTAATCTCCTGTCCAGCATCCTAAGCTTAGTCCAAACAGCTAAAATTTGCGTAAAAATGCCTAGCAGATATGCACTCTAGTCATGCGCCGCCAGAGTGCCTATATGGCTCTCATGACCAAACCAACGCTCAAACCTGTTCCATCTGAACCTCGCCCTTCCAAAGAGGAGGCTATGAAAGCCGTGCGGACTTTAATCGCGTGGGCGGGCGATAATCCGGACCGCGAAGGCCTGCGCGATACGCCAAAACGCGTGGTGAATGCCTATAAGGAATGGTTCCGGGGTTATGACCAAGACCCGAAAGAAGTCCTCTCTCGCGTCTTCGAAGATGTATCGGGCTATGACGATATGGTTATCCTGCGCGAAATCGACGTCGAGTCGCATTGCGAGCATCATATTGCGCCGTTTTTAGGCAAAGCCTGGGTGGC
>CAYWSI010000424.1:0-1218 GCA_964460585.1 uncultured Algimonas sp. | reverse complement strand
GACGCCCTTGAAATCAGGGTTCGGGACTACGAGATAACGCGTTACCGCTTCTTTTGGTGGTACGCGTTTTTGGCCGTTAAAGCTCACAATGAGTTTGGTCGCAAAATTTGGAACTGAAATGCCTAAGAGCAAGAACAAGCGCAAAAATGCAGGTCGTAAGAAAAAGCCTGTTGCTGCCCCAGCGGTGGAAGCGGCTGCGGCTGCTTCCGAGACAGCTGCACCTAAGGTCGGACCTGTAAAATATGTAGGTCAGGTCCGTCAGGAAGCGCGCCGGGTTGTCTGGCCGGGGTGGCCTGAAGTCTGGAAGACGACAATTTTGGTGATGATTTTGTTCATTTTGATGGGTATCTTCTTTTTCTTTGTCGATTTGGCGCTTGCTAATATCGTTCAATTCGTCCTCGGTCTGGGAGCCTAAGTCATGGCAGCGCAATGGTATATCGTTCAGGCCTATTCGAACTTTGAAAAGCGTGTGAAAGAAACGCTCGAGCGTGATGCGGCCGAAAAAGGCTTGGATCATTTGTTTGAAGAAATTCTTGTTCCAACGGAAACGGTTGTTGAGGTTCGTAAGGGCCGCAAGATGGAATCTGAGCGGAAGTTTTTCCCGGGTTATGTCCTTGTAAAGGTCGATCTGACGGATGAGGCCTATCACTTGGTGAAAAACACGCCGAAGGTCACAGGGTTCTTGGGGTCTGCCACCAAGCCAATGCCGGTGTCTGAAAAAGAAGTCGCGCGTATCGTTGGTCAAATTCAAGAGGGTGTCGATAGTCCGCGTCCAATGATTAGCTTTGATATTGGTGAGACAATCAAGGTTGTTGATGGCCCGTTCCAGAGCTTTAACGGTACGGTCGAGAGCGTTGATGAAGAAAATGCACGCCTCAAAGTGCTTATTAATATTTTCGGACAGGGTACACCTGTTGAGTTGAATTATACGCAGGTTGAAAAGTCATAATTTTCTGAAAGAAAATTATGACAACCGATAACAGCACTCTTCGCTGTTTCGGCCTAGCGTGAGTAAGCTCTCTTTCGGGAGAGCGGAGTAACCGAAACCTTCCTTCGGGGGGAGTTCAAAAAGCAAAACAACGAAGAGTGTTGTTTCGCTATGTCGAAATTCTCCTTCGGAGAAAATCGACCTTGTGGGAGATGCCGCTAAGTCCAGCGGTTATCGTACCACAAAACCACGAAGGTGAGGGCAATCACGCTCTCATCGCCGACACTTGA
>CAYWSI010000423.1:0-1230 GCA_964460585.1 uncultured Algimonas sp. | reverse complement strand
ACGTACGGGTTGCCCAACGCGACCAAAACCAATCTCGCGTTCTTCCGCAAAGTTCGTCAGTAAGGACTGTAGGTCTTCTGACGTCCAAGACGGGTCTTTGCGCGATTTTAACGCCTGTGTCAAAGCCGATAAGAGCTCTATCGCGCCTTCCCGTTTAAGTGGTTTTGCTTTTTTTCCTGTGATTTCGATGGGGCGTATATCCATTAAATAACGCGCTTGATCCGCCAGTTCGATGAGTGTTTTCGCCCGCGGCGTCAGCGATGTCATGCCCTTTAAGATACGCGTTTTGACATCATTAGAAAGCGGCCCTTCATTTGCGCTCTCTAAGAATGGCATAGCGGTGTCTAAGAGCGCCGCATCATCTGAGGCCACCATATGCTGTGCATTGATGAAATCCATTTTGTCAAAATCGAGACGAGCAGGGGAGCTGTTGATGCCCTTTAATGAGAAAGCTTGGGTCAGTTCATCGTCATCAAGGAAAACTTCCGTATCGCCATGGCTCCAGCCGAGTTTCATGAGGTAATTACGTAGACCAGAGGGCAGATAGCCTAAATCCTCATAGGCATGCACGCCTAGCGCGCCATGACGTTTGGAGAGTTTCTTACCATCTGGCCCGTGAATAAGCGGGACATGCGCCCATTCAGGTACGTCCCATCCGAGAGCTTTGTAAAGCTGCGTTTGCCGTCCCGCATTGATAAGGTGGTCATCGCCTCTGATAACATGGGTTACGCCCATATCATGGTCATCGACCACAACGGCTAGCATATAGGTGGGCGTTCCGTCAGCGCGTAGTAAAACCAAATCGTCAAAATTCTCATTCTGCCACGTCACATCGCCTTGGACGTGGTCGTGAATTGTCGTTTCGCCTTCGGGAACGCGGAAGCGCACGGCGAAAGGCAAATCTTGGCCTTCGTCATTGTCACGGCAAGGGCTACGGAATGCGCGGTTTTGCTCTCGGGCTTCATTTTTCAGGGTTTCGACTTCATCGGCGGTTCTGTAACAGCGGTAAGCCAATCCCTTTTCCAGAAGTTGATTGGCCGCCGCGACATGGGCGTTTGCGTTTTGGCTTTGATAGACAATTTCATCATCTGCCTGGAGGCCGAGCCAGCTCATCCCTTTTAAGATGGCGGCGGTCGCTTCGTCTGTACTGCGGGCGCGGTCTGTATCCTCAACGCGCAGGCGGAATGTGCCGCCCATTTTCTTAGCGAAATACCAATTGAACAAAGCCGT
>CAYWSI010000422.1:0-1235 GCA_964460585.1 uncultured Algimonas sp. | reverse complement strand
CTGTAGATGTTTTTGATGAATTTTCGAATGAAAACGAGTCTGATTACGTAGAATTGCTAGAATTTGTGCGGGTTGCGGTGTTGCTGTTGATCAGTGCGCGGTTGCCGGCGCCTGGTCCCACTAATCCAACCGATGTCGAGCCCCACTGATCGCCCAACTTGATGCCAACTCGTTGATAGTAAAGTCTTGCTGCCAGGCACGTAGATGGGGCACAGTGCGTCCGGCTAAATTCTTGTGGCAAGGGTCGGGGCGCAAAAAAATCGGGCTCGGTCCAGGCTAAAGTTGGTGTTGAGATAACTGGGAAGTTCACGCCCAGACAACATATGGTGAAGAGGACGAAGGTGGCAGCTGGAACCAAGTCGAGCAGGTCGAAAACTGCCGCAACGCGCAGCAAGTCTTCCACGCCTGGACGAAAATCGGCTGCAAAGAGTACCGTTGCAAGAAAGTCTGACGCAAAGAAGTCTGATGCAAAGAAGACTGATACAAAAAAAGCTGGCACAAAGAAATCCGCTGTAAAGAAGTCCGCTGTAAAGAAGGGTACGGCGAAAAAGCCCACCTCAACCTCAAACTCGGCCAACCGGCGCGCGGCGCCGAGCAAAACGGCATCCCCCGCAAGTACCGCCCCGCGCGGTCGCAAGACTCGCGTACTAACCAAGGCAACGCAGAAGTCGACAGCGGCCCGAAAACGCCCCTCCCGCAGTCAACAGCCGACAGTTGCAGCGTCGGTTCCCCGAGTTCTGAAGGCTGAATATAAACGTCGCCGGGCACGATTGATGGCGATGATGGACCCAGGAAGTATCGCGTTGGTGCCGGCGGCGGGTCGGCGCCAGCGAACTCGGGTAACGGATTATCCGTTTCGCCAAGACAGCGACTTTTATTACCTCACCGGATTCGATGAACCGGATGGTCTGCTGGTGTTGGCGCCTGGGCGGCTGCACGGGGAGGTCATTCTATTTTGCAACGAACGTGATTCCCTTAAGGAGCAGTGGGACGGGGAAATCGCGGGCCCGGAGCGAGTCATCGCAAGACTGGGATTGGACGACGCCTTTCCGGTCGCTGACATGCCGGATATCTTGCCTGGCCTAGTAGAAGGGCGGGAGAGAATATACGTAACGCTGGGCGAGCACCCGCAGTTTGATGCGCAGCTCATGCGTTGGGTCCAGAGAATTCGCGCGCGAGAGGCGGGTGGGGCGGTGCCGCCTGGTGAGTTCATCGCCCTCAAGCATCTGTTGCAC
>CAYWSI010000421.1:0-1237 GCA_964460585.1 uncultured Algimonas sp. | reverse complement strand
TGTAACTTTCATTTCGGGTGAGGCAGATGTTCGGCCTCAAGTAATTAACCCGTGGCCACTATATAGGGAGGCTTTGCTGAACGTAAACCCAATGAGATCGCAGGGAATAGAGGTAGCGTTTAAAACGCCATAAAGTTATTGTGCCCTAGCTGCCCGAATGCCCCAGTTGAATACCCAAAAGGATAAGACCCATCGCTAAAGCTGCTAAAAAGACGATAAAAGAGACGGATCTCTATGCGCCTATAAAAGCGCATTTTGCGGCGCAGGGCTATGAGGTCAAAGGCGAGGTTGGCGCGGCTGATATGGTGGCGGTCCTGCCATCGGTGAACCCGCGCGCCAAAGATGCGCCTGAACCCATTATAATAGAGCTAAAAACGGGCTTTACCCTGTCGCTCTTTCATCAGGCGATAAACCGTCAATCCATGACGGATCAGGTCTATATCGCAGTCCCGCGTAAAACAGGCAAAGCGGCCTTAGTCGCCATCCGCCGCAATAAAATGCTTTGCCGCCGATTAGGGATTGGCCTCATAACGGTTCGCTTAAAGGACGGAGCTGTTGTTGTGCATTGCGAGCCTGCGCCCTTTACGCCGCGCAAAATCAAGGCGCGCAAAACGAAACTCCTCGCTGAATTTGAAAGCCGGCACGGCGATCCGAATAAGGGCGGCATGACGTCCTCCGGGATGATGACCTCTTACCGTCAAGGCGCGCTGCGATGCGCCAAAGTTCTTTATGATGAAGGTGCGTGCAAAGCCTCATATGTGGCGAAAATGGCTGGGTTTGAAAAAGCGCGAAATTGTATGTCCGCCAATCATTATGGCTGGTTCGAAAAAGTGGATAGGGGGGTTTACGGCCTCACGCCTAAAGGCGCTAAGGCCTTAGAAAGCCACGCGGATGATGTCGCCTCTATGATGTGATCCCCTGACCCCATTTGAATAATCGGGGAGAGTTTTTCAATCCGAACAACGGGCGCAAGACGCGCGAGCGGCGGATGATAAATTCATGAATCACGCCGCAGCCGATGAGGGTCGCGGCTGTCACGAGGGCAAATTCGGCGGGCGCAGGAATGGCTTGCTGCGTTAACCAGACCCCCGCCATGATAATAATCGTCTGATGCAGAATATACCAAGAAAAGATCGCTTCCGTCATATAGGTGAGTGTCCGGCTAGGGCGGTTGGCGAAACGCCGGCATAGGCCGAGCGCGGCAAGGATACAGGCCCAAGCATAAATTGGCTCAGCC
>CAYWSI010000420.1:0-1238 GCA_964460585.1 uncultured Algimonas sp. | reverse complement strand
ATCGAGACATGAGAGCAGGGAGATCGTTTGGCTCTGTTACCCAGAGACCGTCAGTCCCCTTGGATTGCCCCGATAGATAACCTGGCGCGGCGAGTTTCATGGTTTGCGAATAAAATGCGGCGTCTGTGAAGAGTTTGACTTGCGGTAAAATGCGTGGGTCATTGGCAGAGAGTTCGACAATCTTTGCAGCACTCTCATCGCCAAATTCCTGCGCAAAGGCGCGGTGTTCTGGCACAAGGTATAGGGAATAAGGGTCGGTTTCGTCATACTGAGAATCGAGGACTTGGTTCTCAAAAGCTCGTCCAAAAATCCCGTAACCCATTTCTGCGATGGTCGTGACGCCGCCCTGCGCCAGTAAAGTTTCAAATCCGCGAAAGCCTTTATCAATATGTTTCGGATTGAGTAGAAAAGGCGCGAGTTTTGGGAGGAGGGGCGCGACGGCGTCTTCGTAAATTCGTCCCGTTAGCCGGCCCTCGCCATCTAAGGCTATACCTTCATAGGTCTCATGCATCTGGGGGGTTATCTCGAACAGATCTAACGCCGCAGAGTTCATATAAAAATCATGACCCGAATAATGCCAGATAACGATAGGCCGTTTGTCTGAAATTTTGTCCAAGTCTGTCTTGTCAATGTCGCCTTGAACGAGGTTGTGATAGCCATAAAGTATCAAGGGGCTGTTATCAGTTTTCTGCGCCGCGAAATTCTCAATTTTCTCGAGTAAATCAATTTTCGTATTGATGCCTTCGACAAAACCGTCTGGGTGAGGCATGTCCCATGGTGGCACCCAATCCAGCCCATACATCATTGAACCCAATGTCATATGTACATGCGGGTCGATTAGGCCGGGTATGATGATCGCGTTTTGATATTGGGTGTCGAACTCCGCTCGCGGGAACTGTGTTTGCAAAGCCTCTAGGCTGCCAACACCTACAATGTCCTCGCCTGCAACAGCGACGGCTTCCGCATATGGATTTGACGGGTCTACGGTCACGACGGCCTTGGCGGGGTAAATTTTTGTTGCGTCTGGCGCCGGGTCACCCGCAGAACAGGCGGACAGAAAAAGACAAGCCGAGAGAATTGCGAGATATTTCATAGCGCCTTCCTAGCTTGACTTTGAGGCGAACTCCAAACAGTTATCGCCTCGTCAGGGAGCTGGACGGTCGCGAGGAGTGCATATGCATGATTCGAGGAAAGTCCGGGCTCCAGCGCGAACAGGATGCCGGGTAACGCCCGGCCAA
>CAYWSI010000419.1:0-1242 GCA_964460585.1 uncultured Algimonas sp. | reverse complement strand
AGGAGCGATACATGTCCGCACAAATATTAGAAAATTTTGTTTCGCAAAAATGGATGAAAGGGCAATCTGGTCTTGTCGATATTCGGTCTGCCGTCACAGGTGAAACTGTCGCTCAAACGAGCTCTAGCGGAATAGATTTCAAAGACATGGCTGATTATGCGCGCAATGTCGGCGGTCCGGGCCTCCGCGCTATGACACTTCATGAGCGGGCTTATAGGGTCAAAGATTTGGGATTGGCGCTCTCTGCAAGAAAAGAAGAACTCTATGCGTTAAATAGCCACACAGGTGCGACCCGCCGCGATGGCTGGGTCGACATTGAAGGCGGCGGAATGACTTTATTTTCTGCCTCATCCCAAGCCCGCCGCCATTTCCCAGATGGTCATGTCATCATTGATGGCGCGCCAGAGCAAATCTCCAAGACAGGCTCATGGATGGGACAGCATGTCTATACCTCTCTCCAAGGCATAGCCCTGCATATCAATGCCTATAACTTCCCCGTTTGGGGCATGCTTGAAAAACTGGGCGGGGCCTTAATTGCTGGCGCGCCCGTTATCGTAAAACCTGCGACGTCCACAGCCTATTTATGTGAGCATGCCGTCCGCATCATGATTGAATCCGGTGCCCTCCCCGACGGAGCCCTTCAGCTTATTGTCGGCAGTACGGGTGATCTATTTGACCATCTTGAAGGCCAAGATGTTGTCTCTTTTACAGGCTCAGCCTCCACCGCAGCAAAGCTTCGCGCCCACCCAACGGTCATCAAAAACAGCGTTCGTTTCGTCGCAGAGCAAGATAGCTTAAACGCCTCCGTGCTGGGACCTGATGCTACCGCCGATACGCCAGAATTTGAACTTTTCATCAAAGAAGTAGCCACTGAAATGACCGTAAAGGCGGGTCAAAAATGTACAGCCATCCGCCGAGCATTTGTCCCAGAAAATATGATGGACACAGCACAGGACGCGCTATCCGCGAGGCTTGCAAAAATTTCCGTCGGTGACCCTGATGCAGAAGGCGTCCGCATGGGCGCTTTAGTCAGCCAGTCTCAGCGGAATGACGTGCGGGATAAGGTGGCTCAATTATCCGAACAGGCAGACATCGTCTTCGGCGACCCCTTAAAGTTAGACCCTGTCGGCGCAGATAATGACAATGGCGCATTTATCTCACCTATTTTATTACGGTGTAATACCCCGTGGAAAGCCCCTAAAATCCATTCGGTGGAAGCCTTTGGCCCCGTCTCCACCCTCA
>CAYWSI010000418.1:0-1246 GCA_964460585.1 uncultured Algimonas sp. | reverse complement strand
TTATTGCTACATCCGCTATATTGAATATGCCTGTTCGAATTGGTCCAATACCAATATTTAAAAAATCCACTACTGCACCCTTGTTCATTGCACGATCTATAAAATTACTTGCACCACCTGAAAACATAAAAGATAGACCCACAAGTACATACATACCAGGATAATTCGAGAAAACGAGATAAATAAAGAATGACACCAGAAATAGCCCCACGAAAACTGTGAATACTAAGAATCTAATCTGTTCTGGCATGTTTTTACCCATGCCTAAGAATGCACCTTTGTTCTCAGTGTAACCAATACGAATAGTGTCACTAAGATAGCTTGTCGTTGTATTTCTGGTCAGATGCTCTGATGCAATATATTTGCTTGATTGATCACAGCCAATACAAGAAAAGCTTATGAGTAAGATGACAACTATACGTTTCCAGATATTCATTTTTGATTCTCTTTTTCATTCTAGACATTATGATCCCTGAGTGGGTTAGCTAAGCCAGTACCACAATAAGTTTCGAACTTAACCCAAGGGGACTAACATGAAGAAAGATACCATATTATTTGTGGGCTTAGACACGGGAGAAATGCATGCGCGGGTATTTTGAATTCGCGGCAAAAACGCCTATTTTGATTGCTACCTTTATCGGTATTTTTGTGCTGGTTGCCTTCGTGTTTCCGGTGCTCCCGGTAGGCGGCGAACTTCTCGACTTGAAGCCTGGCTATAGCCAGGCCGAAGTCTTTGCAGCCATGGAGGAGTACGGTGCAGATGGGCGCAGGCTCTATGCTTGGATGAGCCCCACACTGGATACGCTCTTCCCATTGATTTACGTGACGTTCTTTGCGGGTGTCATCTATCGGTTTCGGCTGACGGAAAAGCTATGGGTTCTCGCCTTCATACCAGTTGTTGCCGGCATTTGGGACTTGTGTGAGAACGCGCAGATTACCGCGATGCTAATACAGTACCCGGATATCTCAGAGAGCCAGGTTGGTCTCGCGTCAACATTTACGCAGATTAAGTCATCCGTGTTTGGCCCAATTTACCAGCTACTCGCCCTTGCACTTCTACTGATTGCCGGAGTGCGGTTCCTCATCGGAAGGATTAGAGGTAGCGAGTAACTTTCTCGACAAAGCCGGGTATAGGTTATCCGCTAAGGCCGAGGAGACTGACAGTTATGGCTCAATCGTGTCCTGAGCCGCCGTAGCCCGTATCTTTTTCGCCTGCTCATCCGTTATAAGTACAAAGGAGTTAGAA
>CAYWSI010000417.1:0-1248 GCA_964460585.1 uncultured Algimonas sp. | reverse complement strand
CATTAGGCCCCGTCGCGCTTAATCACCCACATTGTGCAAAGTTCTGCGTCCTCGGCGGCGCAAGCTGCTCCGCCTAGCTTTCAGATTTAAAATGTTTGGACAGGCGTAGACCTTGATTTTGGTAGTGGCTACCTTGCGCGCCGTATAGTATGTCTGGCGTTTGCGCCATGGGTTCAAATATGAGTTTTGCGACAGCTTGTCCGTGCCGCAATAAAAACGGAACATCGCGGCCGCGTACTTCCAAAACCGCGCGGCTTCCCCGACCGTCCGCTTCAACAGCGCCAAAGCCGGGATCGAAAAATCCAGCATAATGGGCGCGAAATTCGCCAATCTCCGGCGCAATCGGAGCCATTTCAGCGGCCTGATCAATCGGTATTTCAACGGCTTCTCGGCTCGCCAGAATATAGAACTCCTCAGGGTCGAGAACGAGCGTGCCGTTAGGTGCATAGAGGGGTTCCCAATATTCTGCGGCGGCATGCGCCTTTAACCCGCGCAAATCCACCAATCCCGAATGGCGTTTCGCGCGATACCCAATAATCGCGCCCTTACTCGCGCCTTGAAGATCAATACTGACATGCTGAGTTTCCAAAGGTTCATGCGCGCCGCGTCGGAACCGGATTTGTCCAAGGCGGTCCCCGGGTCGAACCAATATCGGGAACGTCCGCGGGGCAACTTCCACGTAAAGCGGTCCTGAATATCCCGCGGGAATGGAGTCAAATTTCTGTCCGCCATCACAGATAACCCGTGTGAAGACATCGAGTCGCCCTGTCGAACTTTTAGGGTTGGCAAGACCAACAATATCATCGGGAAGGTTTAAGCCTTCTCTGAGCGGGATGACATAGACACAACCCGTCTCCAACACAGCCCCGCCCGTTAAATCAATACGGTGCATGACGACGGAATCCAGTGCCTCTGCGACGTTAAACCCTGCTCCCGGTAGAAAGCTTGCGCGTAGCCGCATGGCTGTGTCGCCTAAGCATAAATCTAAGCTGGCGGGCTGGATAGACGGCGGGTGGGCGGGATCATCAGACAAGCCCGTAATCGCTCCCATTTCGACGAGCTGCTCAATATCTTGACGTGGTAAAATTCCGTGTCCCATAGCTCTTTGCTAGCAGTCAGAGCGTTCCGTGCAACGGGCTGACGCATTATTCTGTTTATGTTTTCTTCAAAAAAAATCATGACTTTCACTGCGAAATCGGCTTGCGAGTGCGGCAAAGCGTCGTCATGGTTAATCCCATAATAGGGGAA
>CAYWSI010000416.1:0-1250 GCA_964460585.1 uncultured Algimonas sp. | reverse complement strand
TGCAAGATATTCCCGCCAACATAGAAAAAGCCGCAGGCACGGCAAGTGACAGGCTCAGCGCGGCCCGCGATAACATAGGGAGTGTTGTCTATGGTCAAGACAAAGTCGTCGAACTAGCCATCGCCGCCATCCTCTCCGGCGGACATGCCTTATTGGTCGGCGTGCCGGGTTTGGCGAAAACACTCCTCGTTGAAACCCTTGGTACGGTCATGGGACTAGACGATAAGCGCGTGCAATTCACGCCCGACCTCATGCCCGGAGATATTCTCGGCTCAGAAGTTTTAGAAGAAACCGCCAAGGGCAAACGTGAGTTCCGCTTTATTCCGGGTCCGGTTTTCACGCAGCTACTAATGGCCGATGAAATCAACCGTGCCAGCCCGCGTACACAATCAGCTCTGCTGCAAGCCATGCAAGAACGCTTTGTCACGATTGCAGGAGTTCGTCACGATCTGCCAAAACCCTTTCATGTGCTCGCCACGCAAAACCCAATCGAGCAGGAAGGGACTTATCCCCTACCCGAAGCGCAACTTGATCGTTTCCTTCTTCGCATTGATGTTGATTTCCCAACGCTTGAAACCGAGCGAGATATTCTCGTCCGCACAACAGGCGCAGACCAAGCCAGCGCGAAAAAAGCGATTACGCCAAAACAGCTCATTGAAATGCAGGCGTTGGTCCGCAAACTCCCTGTTGGCGAAAATGTGCTAGACGCCATTCTAGCACTCGTCCGCAATGCAAGACCCGACCAAACAGAGATTGAGAGCATTCGCGAGCAAGTCAGCTGGGGTCCCGGACCGCGTGCGGGACAAGCTCTGATGCTAGCAACCCGCGCCCGCGCCTTAATTGATGGCCGCCTATCGCCTTCCATTGATGATGTTCTAGAATTGGCGGGTCCTGTCCTCTCTCACCGTATGGCGTTGAACTTTGCCGCCCGCGCAGACGGCCAAACGGTCAATAGCGTCATTGAGACATTAAAGGACCGTATTCGATAGAATGGCTCTACTCGCCCGAAAAACTGATATCCGGAGGCGCGCCCTCGCGCTGTCGCAAGGCTATCCAGCGCTGCTCGCCGAAGCCGAACGCGTTGCCTCCGTTGTCGCCTCGGGCGTTCATGGCCGTCGCCGCGCCGGACAAGGCGAGACCTTTTGGCAATATAGAAATTACCAAAACACGGATGCGGCCAACCAAATCGATTGGCGTCGGTCCGCGCGAGGTGACCAAATCTTTGTTCGCGACAATGAATGGGAAGCGGC
>CAYWSI010000415.1:0-1251 GCA_964460585.1 uncultured Algimonas sp. | reverse complement strand
TTATCACGCTTGATGGAAAACTGAATGGCTGAGAAAGCGACCCAACATTTCGTTCCTCAGTTCTACTTTCGGCTCTTCAACGAACGCAAAAAATACATCCACTTGGTGACTAAAACTACGTCACGAATCGTTCATCGCGCCAGTGTTCGCAAGCAATGTGCCCGTCACCAATATTACGGTTCCACCGAGTTTGAAGATTTCCTCAGCACATACGACTCGGCTCATGGTCGAGCGCTCAACATTCTGGCCGAGAACGCCCGTGGCTCAGATGATTTCGATGTCGAAAATGACATCTTCGAACGGGTTTTGGAATTTTTGATGCTGCAACGCTCTCGCGTTCCCCGAGCGGCAAACAAGATCGCTGAAATGAATCGTCAAATGACTCTGACGTTTCTACGCGAAATCCTATTAACCTCCACATCAATTCCGCAGCGCCTTGAGATGGTTGAGGCGATAAACAACAACACAATCATCTATGAACAAGACCCGCTCGAATCAATCATGCTTTGCATGCAGATGGCGTTGCCGAACTGGCCGTTGTTCTCAGACCTGACTTGGGCCGTAGCTAGAAATTGCACGGACATGCCATTTGTATTCGGCGATTCTCCGGTTGTCTTGTACAACCAATATCTTTACGAACACAACCTAAACACGGGTACGATCGGTTATATGTGCCCGGGGCTAATGGCTCTTTTGCCAATCGGCGCAGACCTCCAACTTGTGCTGTACGATGCTTCAGTCTATTCGCTCAATTCTTCAACTCGCACTGTAAATATCTTAGATAGGCCCGTCGTTTCCAGACTAAATGCGCTGCAGGTATTGTCATCCATCCATAATGTCTATTTTGGCGGAGATACAAATGGCGAATACGTGCGTGATCTGATCGACGCGCATCGCGTTTCTTTCCGCGATGATTTCAATGTTGTACGGATCATGCCGCCCGGTTCATTTTTGGTTGATGGTGTTCCTTCTGAAAATGAAATATTGCATACATTTGAACAACAACTGCCAATTTCACTTGACCTTCCATTTTTGAATTGTCCACCGCCTCCACCAATTCACGAAATTCCTACTTGCCGTAACGAAAACCTTGCAAATTCTATTCAACCTCCTGACAATGTGGTCAATGGTGGCTCGCTATCTGCAGAACAATTCCTCCGGGAAACGTTACCGAGGATACAACTGCCGACCACATGAACGCGTGATAACAATGTGATGCACGCGAAGCCGGGCTTGCGTGCGGGTTTTTCT
>CAYWSI010000414.1:0-1255 GCA_964460585.1 uncultured Algimonas sp. | reverse complement strand
AGATCTACCAGAACACTGATATGAAAAAACAACCCAACTTCCTCTATATAATGACCGATCAGCATCGAGCCGACTGGCTGAGTTGTTACGGGCATCCGGTCGTGCGCACCCCTAACATTGATGCGCTGGCAAATACAGGAACGCGCTTTGAGCAGTTCTTCGTAGCGTCACCTGTGTGCATGCCGAATCGAGCCAGCTTCATGACGGGGCGTTATCCTACTGTTCATGGATTGCGTTATAACGGTTGCCTGTTGTCAGAGAAAGCCAATACCTTTGTCGACGTATTGCGAGCGAGCGGCTACAAAACTGCAAGCATTGGTAAAAGTCACCTGCAACCGATGACGGATAAATCGCCGTCTCCTCGAGAGGCGTTCGACAGTGGTCCGATTGCCGAGGCGTGGCGGTCAGCCGAGCGCAAACATGATAACGAGCAGCCTGCTCAGTACGAACAGCGCAGTCGTTTTAATTTTCCCACACCGTATTACGGCTATGACCATATTGATATGGTAACCGGTCATGGCGATCAGGCCGGCGGGCACTATCAACAATGGTTTCGTGAACGCCACAGCGACTGGAACGAGCTGACAGATCGTCGCAACCAGTTGCCGCACAACTACACCTGCCCGCAAGCGTTTCGGACCCCCATTCCCGAGGAGAGTTACCCGACATTTTATATACGTGATGCTGCAAAGGACTATTTACAAAAAAATAAGGATAACCCAAAGCCGTTTTTTACGTTTGTGTCTTTCCCTGATCCACACCATCCCTTTAATCCACCGGGCAGATACTGGGACAGCTATAGTCCGGACAATTTTGAATTACCCGTTCGCTTTACAGATCACAGGAATCCACCCCCACCGCTGCTGGATGCAAAGACAAACTATGAGCGTGGCGAGATGCCATCGATACCGCAGGTTACTTTCATGGCCAGCGAACAACATATACGAGAAGCCATGGCGCTGACAGCCGGGATGATCACCATGATTGATGATGCCGTCGGCGACATCATCGCCACGTTAAAAGAGACAGGTCAATACGATAATACCGTTATTGTGTTTAACTCTGACCATGGAGATTTCCTCGGGGATTTTGATTTGTTGCTCAAGGGGGCGTGGCCCAAAGACGCCATCACCAGGGTGCCGATGATCTGGTCTGATCCAAAGGATCGCAAAGCGCGGGTTACCAAAGCTCTGGCATCAACAGTTGATATAGCGTCGAGTATTCTGGACAGAGCCGGTATTCGACCGTATCACGG
>CAYWSI010000413.1:0-1257 GCA_964460585.1 uncultured Algimonas sp. | reverse complement strand
CCCTGCAAAGCAAGTCAGGAGCTTTTGCCTTGGAAGTTTAAGCGCGAATAAATTCACTCTCTTTATAGCCTTGGAAATAAAGCGCCGTCGTTAAATCCGTATGATTGATGGCGCAATGGGCGGTAGCGGCTACGGCAGGTTTGGCGTAAAAGGCAACGCCCAATCCTGCGGCTTTAATCATGGCGAGATCATTGGCGCCGTCGCCAATGGCAATTGCGGATGAATTTCCGCCAATATCATCGCTATATTTTTCTAAAGTGTCGCGTTTGGCATCGCGGCCCAAAATCGGGCGGCCAACATCGCCAATGAGGCGCTCGCCGTCCTCTAAAAGCGTATTGGCGTGATGGGCTTCAAATCCGCAAGCTTTGGCCACACGCTGGGTGAAGAAGGTAAACCCGCCTGAGACAATCACAGCTTTTGCGCCATTGGCTTTCATCGTTTGGCACAAGGTCACTGCGCCTTCGTTCAAGACAATGCGTTCTTTGAAACAGGTTTCCAAAACGGAGAGGGGCAGGTCTTTGAGCAGGGCGACGCGTTCAGTTAAGGCCGCTTCAAAATCTAGCTCCCCGCGCATGGCGCGTTCAGTAATGTCGCTGACATGCTCTTTGACGCCCGCGAAATCCGCCAGTTCATCAATACATTCCTGCCCGATTAACGTGCTGTCCATGTCGCAAATTAGCAGTTTTTTCTTTCGCCCGTCTGCGGGCTGTATGCAAAAATCATAATCTATCTTCAGACCTTTGAGCGTCCGTTTGAGCGTGGCTGCATTTCCGGCATAGGCAAATTCAAAAGCCTTGCCGTCGCAGAGCGTGGTGAAAGCGTCCGTCATGCCTAATGCCGCAGCGATGGCGTTGACAGATTTTGTAGATGGGCTGGCAAGAACAAGCGTTGCTATATTTTTTTGAGCCATAGGTTTAGTCCTGACATCCGAATTGCGGAATCTCTCTCTTGGCGGCTCATGCCGTTTGGCGGTGGTGCGGTCAAATAGGAGGTGAAGATAAACTACAGTCTTATGCTGGCCTCATCAGTGCAAAGCCCTATCATAAACAGCTTAGGTCGGGATACGAAGATCGACTGTCACTACGGAGGCCGCGCCAATATCTTCTGCCGTACGAACAGATTTTTTGATGGGCAGGATATAGGCCTCGCGCTCTTTAGATGGAAAGATGGAGGTCTTCCAAGACGTGTCGCCAATCTGTGCCTCGACTTTGACGGAGCGAAACCCGCGGGCGAGATGTTTGGTGAAGGCCTTTATGT
>CAYWSI010000412.1:0-1266 GCA_964460585.1 uncultured Algimonas sp. | reverse complement strand
GCCCAGGTGAAGCGAACCCCAGAGTGTCTTCGGGCAGTTGGCTGAGCGCTTCGATATTCGGTAAGCCTTGCAGATCGCGTTATTCAATCTAGCCCCCATAGGTAAGGGTCTTTGCGCGCCAATCGCAATCGTTCATCGGCGCGCTCGGCGTTCCTTAACCCGTCTTCCGGGTTGAAACGACCCACTATCAGCACTTACTCGCCCACAACCGGCTGCGGTCGCGCCGGTAAACCTTGCCGAATCGCTGCGCTAAAGGCGAGGGGAGTGCCCTGCAAGATCGCAGCGTTCTTAATGGCTTCACCGATGTTACTGCGTTTACGCAACTGATCCAGCGTCAACGCTTGCGAAACCAACGCCTGTTCCTGCGCTAACTCCGGCAGATAACCGTTGGCTAATAGTCGCCAATTGATTGGTAGCTTAGAGCCCGCCGAACGCGCGTGGCGCCACATCACTGTGGTGCAGTTGTGCAAAATGGCATTGTACCAGCGTGGATGGTCAACCAAGGCATTGATCTCCGAGACATAGTCTAGAAGTATGGCGCGCGCCAGCGCGGGTGGGGTGCTGAGTTGGTAAAGCTCCAGCTCCTCGTCTCGTTGTAATCCACGTACGCCAAGAACATCACTCTCATCCGCGACCACATAGTACAACTCGTAGCGCCGGAAAAAGCCGCCGATGGCGCTGTAAACCTCACCGACTTCCTTGCGCGTTTCAATCGACACTGCTAAACGCCTGCCGTCAGCGAATCCCCAACTGGCGATCGTATGGCCATAGGCCTTCGGGCCCCAGGAAGACAAGATAACGTCGAGAGAAATCAACTCATCGAGATCATAGCGGCGGGTTAACCAGCGCTCTTCGACTGAACCGTCGTCGTGATAGATAAAACTGCGCAAGTTTCGAAACTCCACAACTGAGCCGCTTACCTCAGCCGAGGCCAGCCGAGCCACATCCGATTGCCATTCGCGATCATTGGCGGGCGCGAGTGACCACCACCAAAGCCCAATCAGACTGGACAGGGCCAAAACGGCACCTGCCGCATAGCGCCATGGGCGAATGCGGGTTAGCAGCAAAGTGAGCGCGCCAAGAAAAGTGAACACCAGTAACCCGGCTAGCGCGGGCTCAGCTGATGCATCGAACCACAGCGCAGCGGCGGCCCAGATGCTCGTTACTAGCACGGGAACGGCGATCAAGAGGAGTAGCCAGGTAGGCCAGGCTTTGATGTTTTCACTCATATGCGAAGGGTGGCACAGGGCGGCAGCACCGTCGATC
>CAYWSI010000411.1:0-1268 GCA_964460585.1 uncultured Algimonas sp. | reverse complement strand
CCACCCACGCCGTCCCTATCGGCCCCTTTATTACGACCGCCGGCACTACGCAGGCGGCTCGAAGGAGTTGCAGACGCAGTGGGGACTGGGCGAGCACCCGGTTATGGGCACGCTGATCGCAACGCCGTGCGATGAGGATCTGTTGGCCCGCGTGCGGCAGGCTGTGGTCTGCTCGGAGCCGATTGTTCAATCGACGCTGGGAGCCACAACCCTGGTACGGACGACATTGGTACGCGACGTGCTCGTGATACGGTGCTTGGGGTATGCAACATCCGCCGTGCAAACGGCATTGCGACAATGCTGGGCGATCGTTCGCCCACTGCTGACACAACGCGAGGCGCATTTCCCAGCCATATGGCGAACCTAGCCTGCATGCTAGAGTGCGCTAAAACCTTTCTTTCAATACGCCAAAACAAGTCAAAGCCATGGAATTATCGCCAAGAGAAAAAGACAAACTGTTGCTGTTCGTTGCAGCCGACGTCGCGCAACGCCGGAAGGATCGTGGGGTCAAGCTAAATTACCCCGAAAGTGTTGCGCTGATCAGCGCCGCAGTTGTGGAGGGTGCGAGGGATGGCCGCACGGTGGCAGAGCTTATGACCTATGGCACCAAACTGCTCAGTAAAGCGGATGTCATGCCAGGCATCGCTGAGATGATCGACGAAGTGCAGGTGGAAGCCACTTTTCCGGACGGCACCAAGTTGGTCACTGTTCATAACCCAATAAGCTGAGGTCCCATGATTCCAGGAGAACTATTGATTGAGGATGGCGACATTGAACTAAATGGCGGCCGCGAGCCCATTGCCTTGCTGGTTGGCAACACAGGAGATCGGCCAATCCAGGTCGGGTCTCACTATCATTTCGCAGAAACCAATCCAGCACTCCAGTTCGATCGCAACATAGCAAAAGGCATGCGGCTCGATATCGCTGCTGGTACGGCTATCCGCTTCGAACCGGGTCAAGAGAGGCAGGTCGCACTCGTACCTTACGCCGGAGATCGGCAAGTATTTGGTTTTAGAGGTGAGGTGATGGGCAAACTCGAGGACGATCAATGAGCCGCATCGATAAACGTTCTTACGCGGGCATGTTCGGTCCGACCACCAAGGACCGAGTCCGGCTTGCGGATACCAACCTGATCGTTGAGGTCGAATACGACCACACTCGCTACGGCGACGAAGTCAAATTTGGCGGCGGCAAAGTGATCCGCGATGGAATGGGGCAAAGCCAACGCACCGGCGCATACAGCGTGGATTTGGTGATCACCAATGCGC
>CAYWSI010000410.1:0-1275 GCA_964460585.1 uncultured Algimonas sp. | reverse complement strand
CAAGGTGGGCTCTGCCGCAGAGCGCGACGGCGCACCGAAATGGCAGCGCGCGAAACGAACTGTGCGATGGTTACTCAATCGGGTACCGCGAGAGAGCTCGGTTGCGTTGGTGGGGTTCAGTGAGCAGGCCAACCTGCTTAGTAGTGCGACTCCAGGGGATGGTTGGTTTAAGTTGGACCAGTCCGATCGACTGACGGCCACGCTGTCGCGGGTAGATACTCTAACGCCCGGAGGTGCCACGAACCTGCAAGGCGCCTTCGAGGAACTCGCTAAACTATCGCCAGCGCCGACCAATGTGTATCTGGTTACCGATGGTTTGCCAACCCAAGTCTCGGGCAGGCCGCGGCGTTGTGCACGCGGCGCAACCATCACACCGGAATGCCGGTTGAATTTGTTTGCGGATATGACTCGCTCCGTGCGGCGACAGCTAAACAGTCTGCAAGTAAATGTGGTACTGCTGCCTCTGGAAGGAGATTGGGCGGCGTCGAATGCCTACTGGAACCTGGCTGTTGCAACCGGTGGGCTGATGATCAGCCCGCCACGGAGCTGGCCCTAATGAAGTTACCGAAGCGTAATGCCAGCATCTACGGTATGGCGTTTCTTGACGTCATCTCTTGCGGCTTTGGTGCGATCGTCTTGCTCGTACTCATATCCCGTCCGGGCTTCGCGCCGGTTGAGGAAACCCAGACGAGCGCACTGCTGCAGCGTACATTTGAGTTAGAAGCCGAGTTGAAGCAGCTCGATTCACTACAACAAGGCATCGAGTTCGAGATAGCAGAGAACGAAGGGAACAATCGAGAGGCACTGCTTGCTCAACAGCGCATTGCCACTCTGTTGGCTGAAAAACTCAGTACGGCAGAAGCCCTGTCCGCTTCCGCGGCTACCTTGCAAGCGAAGAGCGATGCGCTGCGTAGGATCGCCCTGTCAACGACGAACGAAGGTCCCCGGGACGAAGAAGTGGGTGGCATTCCGGTCGATAGCGACTACGTCATCTTTATCATTGATACCTCAGGCAGCATGCGTCGGATTTGGTCACGGGTGCAGCGACAGCTAACCAACGTGTTGGACATCCACCCGCAGGTTAAGGGGTTCCAAGTGCTCAACGACAACGGCGGCTATCTGTTTCCAGATCGTCGGGGTCAATGGATCCGAGATTCTAAATCTTGGCGCACGCGCACGCTGCGCGCGTTGGATAACTGGGTGGGCCGATCAAACAGCAGCCCAGTGGAAGGCATCGAAGAGGCATTGGCTCGATATGGTGGCCGAGGGTCGCTG
>CAYWSI010000409.1:0-1275 GCA_964460585.1 uncultured Algimonas sp. | reverse complement strand
GGAACAGCTATCACGGAGCCATTCGGCGAATAGGTTTTATTGAAATAATTCATTCGCCTGAATAGGGTCTTTCATATTATAGAGACCAAACGCCAATCACCGTCAACGAAGCGAAAGGGGGCGACATGTCAGCTTTGAATATTGTCGCAAAGATTAATGGCGTTATGAGTCAGGTGCCGGGCTGTCTTTTAAATATGATTACCCCGTCTTCGACATATAGCCGTACCAAGGGCCAAGCCTTTGGAGAGGGATCGCGGGATAAGCTAGATATATACCGCGCGAAAAACCCGAAGCCCGACGCGCCTGTGCTCATTTTTATTCATGGCGGGGCGTGGGATCGCGGCTCTAAAACGACCTATAAGTTCTTGGCCGAAGGTTTCACAAAATCTGGCTATGATATTGTTGTGCCAAATTACCGCTTATATCCCAATGCGATTTATCCTGATTTCATAGAAGATAACGCCAAGGCTGTCGCCTTTACAGCAGAGCAATTTCCGAACCGCCCCATCGTTTTAATCGGGCATTCGGCGGGGGGCTATAATGTGTTGATGCTCGCGCTGCGGGATAAGTTTCTGGCGAAATTTGGCGTTAATCTTTGCGAGACCATCAAAGGGGTTGTCTCCCTTTCTGCGCCTGTTGGGGTGATACCGCTGGAGGGCCATCCCTTGATTGATATTTTCCCCGACCGCCATGCGGGGGATGACGGTGTATTAAATAGCGTCGCCGAGCCGACACCGCCATTTTTTCTCGGTCACGGAGAAGAAGATTCAATCGTTAATCCAATTAATTCAACGCTCTTGGCTGAGAAAGTTACAGCACGAGGCGGGCGCGTTGTGGTTAAAACCTATCCCGGATTACAACATATTGGCCCGATCAAAGTCCTGTCTCGTTATTTTGAAAAAGACAGCCCGTTAAAATCTGACATCCTAGAATTTATCGAGGACCTGTCATTGCAAGGGAATAGTTGCCGCTAGGCTAAACACCTCAAACCAAAAAACATAATCCACGCTTTTCAGTCTGCGCCCTAAACTGCGCCTATGACAGATTTAACCGATGATTTTTTTGCGACGGCTTTGGCCGGAATACAGGCGCGGCTAGATGATTTAATCACCCAGCCAAAGTCAGAGAGCGACCCGCCCGATAAATGGGCGAAGAGCTTTTCGGCTCTAATGAAAGCGGAGGCGGATGCGAAGGCTCGCCTCGAAGATCACCGCGCCAAGACCTTCGCCAAACAACACACTCGCTATGAAGATATGCCACCCCCAACCCCCGAAG
>CAYWSI010000408.1:0-1281 GCA_964460585.1 uncultured Algimonas sp. | reverse complement strand
GCGTTAATGATCGCGGAGCACTTTGCCGGACATCCCCAGATCGAGCGTGTGTTGTACCCCGGGCTCGCGAGTCATCCCGGCCACGACATTGCCGAACGTCAAATGGCTGGCGGCTTCGGCGGTATGCTGTCCTTGCTGGTAAAGGGGGATGCCGCCCGGGCGCTCACGGTTGCGGGTCGCACCGGCTTGTTTGTCCGCGCCACCTCCCTTGGCGGGGTCGAAAGCCTGATTGAGCACCGGCACAGCATCGAAGGTCCAACCAGTCCCATTCCGCAAAACTTAATCCGCCTGTCGGTTGGCATCGAACACACCGCCGATCTGATTGCGGATTTAGAACAAGCCCTGGAGTGATCGGGAACAAAAAACTCCGTGTCACAGGGTACAATTTTACTAAGAGTTAACGCTAACTATCAGAAATTGCTTGCTTTCTTCTGTCGGAGGATTTAATTTCTGAGAACGAACTGTGCTGAACAGCTGGTTAATCCATCAATTTCAGCTCACCTCCTGCCGAGGAACCGAAAACCGCCCAGCAGTAAGGGCGGTTTTTTATTGCCTGCTGCGCGTCCTAGGGCGCAAAACACACCTCTATATCCATGGCTGCCAACAGCACTTGCGCTTGTTCGGGATCGACCCGCGCGCCGCGCAAATCGATGCTGCGAGGGTCTAAGTTGTTGAACCTCGCGCCACGCAAATCCACCCCAGCCAAACACACCTGATCGGCATCCAAGTTGGTCAGATCACTATCGCGCAAGTCCGCATCGCGCAGATCGCAACGGTGCAACAACGCATGGGACAAGCGGCAATCCCGCAGCGTCACCGCTTCCAAGTGGGTGCCCGAGAAATCTGCATAAGCCAAGTTGCAACGCTCGCAGGTCAGTGCCACCAGCGTTTTTTTGCGGGTCATGGCCAAACTGAAATCGGCCTGGGAGAAATCGACCCCCTGGGCTTGGCAATCTTGCAGCACGAGCGCATAAGCACCGGCACGCTCGAAACAGGCCATACTCAAATCGCACCCTTCGAAACAGGCTTCACGCAGCTCGGCATAGCGAAAATCGACAGCCGTCTCGTCGACATAAAATCGACAGCCCGTGAATCGCACCCCACGCAACCGGGCGCTGCGAAACGACGTGGCAGCAAACTCGCAATCGACAAACACAGTCCCTTCGAAGTCAACGTCACCGAGATGTTCCGCGCCGATTCGGCAGCGTTCGAACCGACTGCCTTCAAGGTCCTCCGGCCAGTGCAGCCCACCACTGACCGAGACGTCACGCAGCCCGTTGC
>CAYWSI010000407.1:0-1283 GCA_964460585.1 uncultured Algimonas sp. | reverse complement strand
CGCCGCCTGCTAAAAATAAGCGGACGGACATTTATGCTTCGAAATAAGGAATCATGCGTCCTAAAATTATAACCAGCACCCAGAAAGCCAGAGACGCTCCAGCGACAAATTTCGCGTCAAAGCCTAGCTTGGCCGCATCGCCGAGTTGCTTGATTTTTGGATGCACTCTCAATTCAAAATATAACACATTCAAACCCGCTAAAAATACGAGGAACATTTTAATCTGAAATGCGACATTTGGAAAATATCTCTCAGGATCACCAAAGAGGAATAAGAGACCCGTAAGGGCATTGATAGAGAAGCCAATAATCGTCAGAGGAACAAAGGCATGGATTTCCTTCAACGGCGCCTTTTTATTAAAGCCCAACACACGTAAATCCACGAAAATTAGAGAGCCCAATAAGAGACACAAACCAAGAAAATGGAAGGTTTCCAAAGTCGGCCAAACCCACCCGTTTTGAGTAACAAAATCATGGACTGCGCTTTGCTTCATCCAATTTATTAAAGGTGCAAAATCCATCGTTAAAACCCAGTATCCACATATGCGATTAATCGGCCGCCGAGTAATGCGCCAAGCCAAGCGAATACAGCTAAGGCTGCAATGACCTTATGCGCCTGAGAAATAGTTCCATCCCCCCGCAAACATTTTTCGTATAATCGCGTCGTTAGCCATAGACCGACAAAAATAAGAATAATCTTTATCCGAAAAGGCCAGCTCTCCCACTGCGTCACGGCACTTCCGCAAAATAACGCCACGCCAGACAAAAGATTAATCAGAAATCCTGCACGCGCAATTTTCATATAATTTGCAAGCGATGTGACCGGTACGCCCTTCGCCCACCCCAGCACGCGAAAGCTAAACATGAGCGCCACGCCTGCTAAAATAGCCATACCCACCGCATGGGCCGCCAAAACAATGGGATATCCCCACAGGCTTTCAGAAACCCATAGTCCAATCGATGTGTTTTCTAACCATTCCAGAAAGGCAATCATAAGCGCGCGCTTAACATGTGGATTTTATTCTATCAAGCAGCACATAACCATAATACGGTACCTTTGCACCAGATAACAAGTCATCTTGGCATGACTGAATTATCCGTCTGATACAATTGTCCATTGACTGAGTTCCGGCGCCGTATTTTCGCAAGATACCAGCACTAAAGCTCTCGACATATAAGGCCCAGCAGCAGCGCTTGCCTCCCCGGCCGCAATACATTGATCACTTTGGCCCCGCGGATGAAATTCAAATGTGTCAGCATTATATTCAAACTGCTGATTAGAAT
>CAYWSI010000406.1:0-1285 GCA_964460585.1 uncultured Algimonas sp. | reverse complement strand
CTCGTAAAGCAAATCTACAGCTTGCGATCTATGAAATGCAGGACGGGCGCTATCCAAAAACGCCAGCGCTCACCCGCAAGGTCACCGCGAAGCTGGATATCGGCAAGGGCAACATATTTGTACCCGCCGTGCTTGCCGGCGATGTTAATGGCGATGGCCTCAAAGACTTGCTGGTTCAGGATGGCGACGGGCAACTTGATGTATTTGTTGGCCAAACGGGCAAGCGATTGTTTGCGCGCTCGCCCATCACCATCAACGTCGACTTACCCGAGAGCGATGGCAGCATTAAGGTTGCAAATCTGGATGGTGACGCTGACGACGATCTACTCGTGTTGTTTGATGCAAACAAAGCAGAACAGCGGCAACCGCAGATTCATGCAGTGCGATTTTCGCCGGGTGAAGAGAGCTAACCCGGCCTATTCCTCTGACTTTGTCGCCGGATCGTACTTGCGAAACCAGCCGATAATGTTATCCACCTTGGCATTCAAGCGGCTCGGTCGCGCTGCAATAGAGTGTGAGGAGCCAGGAATACGAATCAACGCCGTGTCGACTTTTTGCAGCTTAAGCGCCGTGTAGAACTGCTCTGCTTCCCAGGTCGGAGTGCGATGGTCTTCTTCGCCAACCATCATAAGCGTTGGTGTTACCACCTTATCCACCCGCGAGATCGGTGAGCGGCTCCAATAATGCTCGCGGTTCTCCCACGGCATGGCACGCAGCCAATGGCGTGTTATCAAACTGGCGATATCACTCGCGAGTGCCATAGTGGTCCAGTTAATCACTGGTTTGATCGATGCGGCAGCGGCAAATCGATCGGTTTGCGTCACGATGTGCGCGGTTAGGATGCCACCGCCTGAACCACCGGTGACAAACAGTCGATCAGCGTTGACATAGTTGCGGGCGAGCAGATTGTCGACCACGCTCATCAGGTCATCAAAGTCTTTGCCGGGGTAGGCAAGATCGATTTGCTGCGCAAAGTCATCGCCATAGCCGGTTGAGCCTCGTGGGTTAACGTACACAGTGACGTAGCCCTCTGCCGCAAAGCGCTGAATTTCCGCTGCAAAGAACGGACCGTACATCGCATATGGACCACCATGGATTTCCAGCACCATGGGATAGCTGCCATCAGCTTTAAACCCTGGCGGCAACGCAACCCAGGCTTCAATATCACGCTGATCATGACTCGACTTAACAGTGAATTCTTCAACAACGGCAAGGTCCAGGTGAGCCAGCGCATCTTCATTGAGCTTCGTTAGCAGCTTTTCTTTGCCCGCCCCACGTAAATACC
>CAYWSI010000405.1:0-1287 GCA_964460585.1 uncultured Algimonas sp. | reverse complement strand
AGCTCATTCACGGCGGACTGCGTTATCTCGAATATTATGAGTTCAACCTTGTGCGGCATGCCCTGAAAGAACGCGAAGTCATGCTGCGCGCCGCGCCGCATATCATCTGGCCGATGCGATTTGTCCTGCCCTATGATAAAGGCCTGCGCCCCGCGTGGATGTTGCGGACGGGGTTATTTCTCTATGACCATATTGGCGGGCGGGAAATGTTGCCGGGGTCTAAATCTTTGAAGCTCGACACCGCCCCGCATAAAGGCGTGCTGGAATCCCGCTTCACAACCGGATTTGAATATTCCGATTGCTGGGTCGATGATGCACGGCTTGTTGTGCTATATGCCCTCGATGCGGCCAATCGCGGCGCAGATATTCGCACGCGTACCGAAGTCCTCAGCATCAACACGATAGACGAAGGCTACACCGCTGACATTAAACAAAACGGTACGACAGAGACAATCACGGCCAAAGGCGTCGTCAATGCGGCGGGGCCATGGGTCGATGCGGTCCTCGGGAAAATCAAAAAAACGGCGAATGAGCAATCCCTACGCCTCGTCACAGGCAGCCATATTATCACGAAGAAACTCTTTGATGGCGACCATGCTTATCTGTTCCAAAATGCGGATAACCGCGTGATTTTCGCTATCCCCTATGAGCATAATTACACGCTAATTGGGACAACGGATAAGCCTTATAATCTCTCGGACGGGCCTGTGAAAATCAGCCAAGAAGAGATTGTCTATCTCTGCGAAGCCGCGAGTGAATATTTCCAAAATGATATTTCACCAGATGATGTTGTTTGGGATTATGCAGGTGTGCGCCCGCTATATGACGATAAAGCCGCAGACGCCTCTGCCGTCACGCGGGATTATGTTTTGAATGTTGAAGAGTTCGCAGACAAAGCCCCCTTCCTCTCGGTTTATGGCGGTAAGATCACAACCTCTCGCATGCTCGGCGAAAAAGCCATGCATGAGCTTGAAAAATACTATGATTACCTCACAGGAGATTGGACAGAATCCGCGCTCTTGCCGGGCGGAGATTTAATTAATTCCGATTTCGAACTGTTTTACACTGATATGCACAAGCGCTATCGCGCTCTGAATACAGACCTGCTGCGCCGTCTCTGTCATGCTTACGGTACGCGCATTACGCTCTTGCTGGGTGACGGAAGCAAGCAGCCAGAGCTCGGTCAGCATTTCGGTGCAGGGCTTTATGAGCTGGAAGCCAAATTCCTCATCAATCACGAATGGGCGACATCAGCCGAAGATATCATGTGGCGGCGCAGTAAGCTGG
>CAYWSI010000404.1:0-1287 GCA_964460585.1 uncultured Algimonas sp. | reverse complement strand
AATTCATCCAAGATATGGACCTCGTCAGCCGCGAAGAATTTGATGTGCTCAAAGCCCGTTTGGACGCGGCGCTGGCTGAAATTGAAATGCTAAAGGGAGGCAAAAAGCCCGTACGCAAAACGGCAACGAAAAAAGCGCCCGCTAAGAAAACCACGCGCAAACCCGCCGCAAAAAAGAAAGCCTAGCCTATTTTTATTGTAATCGATGGGGCAAGAATTTTCCAATTAATTTTGTAAAAATAGCTTTAAACTTGTTTTCAAGTAGATTCTGTATAGTGTTTCATTGCAACTAGGAGCTTTGTTATGAAACTGTTTCTCGGATCAATTACACTTTTAGTATTCAATTCATTGTTTTTGGGGTCGGCTTTCGCGCAAAGCTATGATGTGTCGGGTGTTCAAGTTTTGATGACGCCTAGCCAGGTCGAGACAGTTTTAAGCGCCAATGGATATCTGCCTGATAATAAATACAAAGTAGTCGATAGAGATGAACTGAAGGCGGCGATACTTAAGGCGAGTGAAACTCATGGTAAAATTTATAATACTAAAGAGTTTGAAAAAGCAGACACGAATAAGATAACGCAGCCTAATTTCAATCAACAGGTAGCTCTCAAACGGAAGGATCCTGCAACCCATACTGTTTTAGATACAAATTTGCTAAGGTTGACTCGGGATAAATATGCAGCAGGACCTACGCAGGATTTAAGAGCTATAGCGTTTCAAAAACACGGTAACGGTAATAGAGAGACAATATTTGTCGAGTTTACGGCATTTCCAAGTGGCTCGCGGGTAAGTAAAGTCACTTATAAGCTTGATGACTCAAAAATCTCAGCGTCTGACTTCCGTGCAAAAGCGATAGAAAAATATGGGAAACCTAATGCTGGGAGGGCTCATGTCGGAGACGAGCCGTTAAGTCAGGATAATATTGAGGGCAGAGAGCAACTCAATATAGGACTAGGCAGAATTACCCTAAGCCACAAGAATTATCAATCATATAACAAAGCTTTGAATGCGGCTGTCCAGAGCTTGGAAGATGCGGCTAATCCGTATAGCGACAAAAAAGGGACAAGCTTTTAGGCGATTTACTGCGAGTATCAGCGCCGTAAAATGCGCCCTAATTCCGCAAGATGAAGTAGACCTGTTCGGCATCACCTGCTAACGCCGCCTCATGTTTATGAAGGCCATAATAATACGAATTACGAACCCGGTCGGTTAGCCGCCCGGGAAATATGCGACTCGCCTTCAATTCTTCCTCTCACATGAGACCTCAATGACAGATTCAACTGATACA
>CAYWSI010000403.1:0-1290 GCA_964460585.1 uncultured Algimonas sp. | reverse complement strand
CATCTTTCACCTGATGGGAAAAGCCTCATTCTGACAATGGCGCAGGGCAGTAATTCCGACGTATATGCTATGGATTTGGTCTCACGCAGTACAACGCGCCTTACAACGGATCCGGCGATTGACGTCTCAGCGAGCTATTCTCCAGATGGAAGAAAAATTGTCTTTAACTCTGATCGCGGCGGCTCACCGCAGATTTATACAATGAATGCGAATGGCAAGTCTGTGAAACGCATTAGTTTTGGTCAAGGCCGCTATACGGCACCAATTTGGAGTCCGCGCGGCGATAAAATTGCTTTCGTACGCAGTCACAAAGGTAAATTCGGCATTGGCGTCATGGATGTAGACGGTAAAAATGAGAGAATGTTGACGGAGAGCTATTCGGACGAAAGCCCGACATGGTCGCCAAATGGACGGGTTGTTATTTTTTCACGGGCTTATCGCGGCAGTGAAGGTCGGACTGAAGTCTGGTCTGTGGATTTGACGGGACAAAATTTACGCCGAGTGAAAACGCCGGGCATGGCGTCTGACCCTGCTTGGTCTCCGCTTTTGCCGTAGTTCCGTGTGGTTTTTGTCAAATTTACAACACAAACATTTGTTCAAATCGGAACATAAAAGAGACGCATAGACAAATTTCTGCCTTGATTGTCTGATAAAGCGTGTTTTTATAGAAATTCATCAGCGGGGCAGATTAAAACGCTGAGATAGAAGGAGAGAGTGATGAAGAAGTATATTATTGGTTGCGCGGCCCTATTGGTTCTAAGTGCATGTGCATCCACACCGGATGAGGAGACTGTTCTTGAAGTGGTGCAGAATCCTGACGCGAATGCTCAAGCTCCCCAAGTTTTTGAACCCATCCCACAGGCACCTGTAGTTCAACAGGCTCCTCAAACCCTTGAAGCATTTCCTGATCCCAATTTACCTATACCTGGGTCTGCCGAAGATTTTGCTTATCAGTCTGGAGGCGAACCTCGTATCTTCTTTGGATATAATCAGTATGACCTATCGCCTGAGGCCAGAGATGTGCTGCGTCGTCAGGCAAATTGGTTGAATCAGTATGAAAACGCGACAGCTGTGATTGAGGGGCATGCAGATGAACGCGGCACACGCGAATATAATTTAGCTCTTGGTGCACGTAGAGCGAATAGCGTCCAAGCCTTTTTAATAAGTCAGGGCGTATCGCCAAACCGTCTCCGTACTATTTCATATGGGAAGGAGCGCCCCATTGATGGCCGTGCTAGTGAAGAGGGCTGGAGCCGAAATCGTAATGGATATACGAACCTGAATTTAAGG
>CAYWSI010000402.1:0-1292 GCA_964460585.1 uncultured Algimonas sp. | reverse complement strand
TCATAGGATACGAGATTTTGAATCTCGCGCGTCTACCAATTCCGCCACACCCGCACTAGAGATTTTGAAGATATAAAGCAGTCTAATTCAGTTGGCTATAACTCATTTCAACAATCATGTATTTTTCTGATTTTTGGGAGATTTTACAGCGAAGGGTTTACGCCTGCGAACATTCACTTTCGCCGCATTTATCATGTTCTTGATGTGCGCCGCGTAATACTTCTCAATCATCTCAACGGAAGTTCGGCAGTTCTTAGCGATCTGATATATGTCCGCGCCCTCCATAAGCCGCAAACAGATATAGGTATGTCGAAGGCTGTACGCCGTACGGCGTTGGCCTTCGCGGTCTGTTTTCAAATCTTCCTCTTCAAGAATCCGATTGAACAAAGCCCTATGCAAAGTGGGGAAGATTTGATCTTTCGCTTGAGGTTTGTGTCGTTCGACCAAACGCTCAAACGTATGCACTGCGTTCGCTGTGCTTTTACAATACCCGATGCCTCGTTTTCCACGTACTTCAATTTCTAGAATCGTCTCACCGCTATCGAGATCATCAACAATCGTAATGTCCCTATATTCTAAACGCATCATTTCATCGGGGCGCAGTCCAGTATTTGCCATGAATAAAACAATGTCGTGTAGTTGTTGGGCATTCCTTTTATGGCGTTTGTTGTAAGCCGTTTCGATATTGTTTCGAGTCGCCGTATAGAGCCTCTTATATTCTTCGGGCGAGAACCATGCTCGCCTAACGATTTTCCCTGCCGTTTTATAGGGCATAGAAATATCAGGCACATGAGAAAGCCATCCATGACGCAAAGCTGTTTTTAAAACCTGTCTAAGACCTACGATTTCTTGATGTAATGTGCTCCGTGCCGGAGGCTTATATTTTTCATCTTTGTTTCTATTCGTGCGAGCCACTGAGTGTGTTTGTCGATGAATGCGGTATTCTTGAACCAATCCCGGTGTAATTTCAGATAGACCCCTATCGCCAAGAAATGGGATTAGGTAGTTTTCAATTCGTTTCATCATGCCTGAAACATATTCAGGGTTTCTGTGACCCTCGGTAATGATGACATATTCTTTTTTGAATTGCGCCGCCGCCTCAGAAAATGTCTTTTCAGTTCGAAGCTCTTTTCGTCGGGCTCCGAGTCTGAGGTCGAGATACCAGCCTTCTGCAAAGTCTTTGGCTTTGCGAATATCGGACTCTTTCGTGGACTTACGCCAGTTCCGACCTTCCAAATAAGTAGCGCATTGCCAGTAGTCAGAACCGGGGCGTTTATACAGGTTTACATTGC
>CAYWSI010000401.1:0-1297 GCA_964460585.1 uncultured Algimonas sp. | reverse complement strand
GCGTTCCCGCCCTGACCGGGTTGGCGAGGATAATGTCCAGGCCGACCTTCCGAGGCGCGATGTAGTCCTTCAACGCGCATTGCACAAGGGAACCCCACATAAAAATCTTACCCTTGAAATTTCGGTTTGATTTCAGCGCCGTCAAGTTCCATGTCCTGCGCATGACATCTATTTCGGCTGACACTCCCATTCCTTTTGCTGGCGATGCGCTCGATCACGCAGAATATGAACGCAGCCCAGAGCAGCTTCAGGCGCATATGGCGAAAGCCTCTGCGCGGGCTATTCTCTTATTTAAAGGACGCATTGGTATTGGAGATGGCGGGCGGCCTCACCGTTTACATCCGTCTGATTTAATCGGCCATGACTTAATGGCGCCCGGTCCAATTTTTCTGGGACTAGAAGGCGAACGGCCCATTTTTGCTTTTAGCGTCGCAAGGCCCGAAGCCTTTATGCCCGAAGAAAATTTCGTGTCTCTTCGCGGCTTAGGCGGCAATCTCAAACCTGCGGATTTAGCCCTAGCGGGACGCGCAAAATCGCTCTTTGCGTGGCATCATGTCGAGAAATATTGCGTTTTATGCGGCGCAAAGACCGTCGCCCGCGATGGCGGTATCAAACAAACATGTACGAGCTGCGGCAATGACAGTTTTCCGCGTGTCAGCCCTGTTGCGATTATGCTCGTCACAGATGGAGACCGCGTTTTATTGGGCCGAAGTCCGGGCTGGCCTGACGGTTTTATGTCTGCTCTGGCGGGATTTGTGTCTCCGGGCGAAACCATAGAAGAAGCTGCCCAACGTGAAGTCTTGGAAGAAGCCGGAATAAAGACCAAAAATGCGCGTTATGTCTTCTCTCAGCCATGGCCCTTCCCCGCGCAGTTGATGATGGGGATTATGATGGAAGCTGTGACAACAGAGATTACCCTCGATCCAAAAGAACTTGAAGATGCACGCTGGTTTACGCGGGATGAGGTTTTAGCTGTATTAGAAAAACGGGGCGGTCCCTTTATGTGTCCGCCGCGCCAAACCATTGCCCATCAGCTCTTACGGCACTGGCTGTCTGAAACCGCTTAGTCGTCTAATATCTCAGGCCAACGCGCATCGGCGCCTTGGATAAATCCTGCTCGATTATTATCCCAACGGCGTTTAATCCGCGCATTATAATTCAGATAAAGCCGTCCGTCTTCGACATGCCAATGTTCGGCGCGGCCCGGTGCTAGTTTGCCTTGCGCCACGGCCCACGCACAATAACCGCCATATTGCGGCGCAAAAAGCTCAGGATTGGTCAGGAACAAATCCTTATT
>CAYWSI010000400.1:0-1300 GCA_964460585.1 uncultured Algimonas sp. | reverse complement strand
CGGCGGGCGGCTATGCCAAGCAAATGAGCGCGGAATATCAAGCGCTGCAAGCCGAACTCACCGCGAGCCATATTGCCAAGCAAGATATTGTCATCACAACAGCTCTCATTCCGGGCCGCAAAGCGCCCGTCCTTGTGACCAAGGCGATGCTCGATACCATGCGCCCTGGCTCTGTGCTGGTAGACCTTGCGGTTGAGCGCGGCGGAAATGTCGAAGGCGCAAAGCCCGGAGAAATCGTCACAACATCAAATGGCGTTCATATTGTCGGTCATCTGAACTGGCCGTCGCGCATGGCGGCGGATGCATCCAATATGTTCGCGCGAAATATCAAAAACTTCCTACCACTCGTCACAGCGGAAGACGGCGCTTATGCGCCGGATTGGGACGATGAAATCATTCAAGGCTGCGCGCTCACGAGAGACGGCGAAGTTATTCACGAGAGGCTCAAATAATGTCAGCAGTTCTCATCATGGCGGGCGCTTCCGCTGTTTCCCCCTTAGTTTTCCAACTCGCGATTTTCGTCATGGCGATTTTCGTGGGCTATTATGTTGTTTGGTCCGTCACGCCTGCGCTGCACACGCCGCTTATGGCTGTCACCAATGCCATCTCCTCCGTGATTATTGTTGGCGCCCTCATCGCTGTGGCCGCTGGCGTGAAAGGCGGGTCAGGCATTTCGACATGGGCTGGCTTTGCGGCCGTTGCGCTTTGCGCGGTCAATATTTTCGGCGGGTTCCTTGTCACCCAACGTATGCTGGCGATGTATAAGAAGAAGGCGAAATAGAGATGCCTCAACTCTCCCCAGATTTAGCGGCTATATTATATACAGTCTCCGCTGTTCTTTTCATTCTTGCCTTGCGCGGTTTGTCCTCACCTGAAACCTCGCGCCGCGGGAACATGTTTGGAATGATTGGTATTGCCATTGCAATTGTCACGACCTTGCTTGTCGCAGGTATGAACGGCATGGGCTTTGGTCTTTCCGTTCTCGGCCTTGCCATTGGCGGCGCAGTCGGTGCATGGATAGCCAAAAAAATCCCGATGACAGATATGCCGCAGCTCGTCGCGGCGTTTCATTCACTTGTCGGCCTGGCGGCGGTGTTAGTCGCGGTGGCTGCGTTTTTCAGCCCTGATGACTTCGGCATATTGTCCGACGGACGCATTAAAGCCGGCTCTTTATTGGAGCTTGGTCTCGGCGCAGTCATCGGTGCGATTACTTTCTCAGGCTCTGTTATCGCCTTTGCCAAACTGAACGGAAATATGAGCGGCTCGCCTATTTTACTGCCTGCCCGTCACTTAATCAATA
>CAYWSI010000399.1:0-1302 GCA_964460585.1 uncultured Algimonas sp. | reverse complement strand
CGGTTGTCAAAGAATCAAATCAACCCGTTGATCGGTGCCGCCGGTGTATCGGCGGTCCCCATGGCGGCGCGGGTGGCGAACAAGGTTGGGTTGGAATCGAATCCGCACAATTTTTTGTTGATGCATGCCATGGGACCAAACGTCGCAGGCGTGATCGGTTCGGCGGTAGCGGCTGGCATTATGATTATGCTGCAGGGATAGATGAGAGGTTAGGAAGACGGTGAGCAAGACCATCACACAAAAACGTGTCTCGGCAATGCAACAAGTTGTGCTTGTGTTGCTGCTTGCGGGATTGTCTCTGCTGGCCCGCGCCGATACGCAGTATTGGCTGGCGATTGGTAGCTTCAGCAGCGAAGAAAATGCCCTGCGTCAGCAACGCGCTGCGCAGTCCATTGGGGATATGAGCGTGATGACGGCGAGCACCTCACAAGGTCTGATGTACCGAGTTGTTCAGGGACCCTTCAGTCAGCGCGAGGCCGCCGAATCCGAGCTGGTTGTCGCCATCGCCGCGGGGTTTGAAGATGCCTGGCTACTGGCACGCAACGATGGCGAT
Source organism: uncultured Algimonas sp. (assembly GCA_964460585.1). GTDB lineage: Bacteria > Pseudomonadota > Alphaproteobacteria > Caulobacterales > Maricaulaceae > Litorimonas. The sequence goes on along the minus strand of CAYWSI010000399.1, from coordinate 749 downwards.
GACCTTGCGAGCACAAGCTACTCGAGTTTCACCACGTCTGAGGCAGAGCTGCCGGACTATGTCCCTTCCTACGCTTCTACGGATACAGAAAGCGTCTATGGCTTGGATCCAAACCGCTTTGCTAGCGTGGATGCTTACGCAGCGGACGATAGCGCTGGGTCCGATTTCGCTACCGCGAGATCTGAACGGGAGCCGGGAACCCGGCTTGTGACCGAAGCACCACCTGGATTCAACCTGCATCGTTTGATTCGCTCGGTATCTCGCCCGCCATCCACAACCAACGATTGAGTGCAGCCGTTACGCTGACGGCGCAAGCGACGCCGCGATTGGCTTGCACACGGCGGGATGGCTTTGACAACAATCGTGTAGTAGATAAGCGACCAGCTGCCTAACCCCAAAGAAGCTGGGTCGATAGATGAGCGACCGGCCTTCTCGGCGACGCACCACCATTCCCGCCTGTTCCAACAGGTTAAGGTGCGTTGACAGCGTGTTTTGCTTGACCTGTAACCGGTCCGCAATCGCGCCAGCGGCAAGACCTTCTGAACCGGCTTCCACCAGTATTTGGAACACCTGCAGACGCGTTTTTTGACCCAATGCACTGAGGGCCGCGACGGCAGAATCTTCAAGGTTGGGTGTGTTCATGATTTGGTTCTCGCAGCATCCCTTAGGCGTGAATCACACACCCTAAAAGATCCGTTGGCTGAGCTGCAAGTCTGGCACAATGAAGACTCCTGTGGGGCATCAGAGCG
>CAYWSI010000398.1:0-1302 GCA_964460585.1 uncultured Algimonas sp. | reverse complement strand
TCCTAACTTTGTGATGATTACGGGGCCTGGCAGTCCGTCCGTGCTGAGTAATATGATTGTCTCCATCGAACAGCATGTGGATTGGGTGGCGGATTTGTTGCGCCATCTAGCAGCGCAGGGGCTTGACAGCTTTGATATCGCGCTTGACGCGGAGACAAAGTGGGTGCAGCACGTCAATGACGTAGCCAATGCAACCCTGTTTCCGCAGGGGGGTTCATGGTACCTAGGCGCTAATGTGCCGGGTAAACCACGGGTATTTATGCCCTACGCCGGGGGCGTTGGCCCCTATCGTGAATTGTGTGACGCAGTGGCCAGCGATGGCTACCCAGGGTTCGAGTTTCGTTAGCAGCTAGGTTTGTGGTTCAAGTTTGCAGTGCGCTCACTTGATTCGAAAAAAGTGAGGAAGTTAGAAAATCGTGAGAGAGAAAGAGATGGTAACAACTAAGGAATGGTTTGGCCGGCTTCGCGATGGGCTGTTGCTCTTAGTGTTCAGTGGTGCGCTTTGCGCGAGCGCAGTTGCGCAGCCAAGTCTGTTAAGCAGCCAACACATGTTTGAGTTGGAGTACGCCTCTGACCCGCAGATTTCCCCGGATGGTAAGACCATTGTGTACGCGCGGCGCAGCATGAATAAAACGCTGGACCGGGTAACCGGTGATCTCTGGCGCATCGATGTTGCGAGTGGTGAGCATCGACCATTAGTCAGCGGCGGTTCGTCCGCTTCATCACCGCGGTTCTCCCCCGATGGCGGGCGCCTGGTGTATTTGGATGCGAGCGCTGGGAAGTTGGAGCTGAAGGTAGTTTTTCTTGATACCCAAAAACACTTTTCCCTGACCCAGCTTGATGAGGCCCCCGGTGTGCCAAGTTGGTCACCTGACGGAACCCAATTGGCCTTTAGTCTATTTGTCCCGAGCGAGCCGCTTAAGCTAACGGAAGCGATTAAACAACCTAAGGATGCGCAATGGGCGAAACCTGTGCGCGTGTTTGATGATTTGATGTTTCGGTTCAACGGAGCTGGCTATTTGCGGGAAGGCAGTACGCAAATCTTTGTCGTTCCGGCGGAGGGTGGCACGGCCAGGCAACTCACGAGCGGAGAGGGTGATTTCACAGCGCCGGTGTGGTTAAACAATCAAGAACTGGTGTTCCAAGGCAATACCGCCGAGGATGCGGAGCTGGACCCCATCGAGAGCGATTTGTATGCAGTGAATGTCGCAAGCGGTAAGCGTTGGCAGCTAACCCAACGCGATGGACCCGATGGCGCTCCGGTCGTGTCACCAGACGGAACGCAGATTGCCTATCTAGGAT
>CAYWSI010000397.1:0-1304 GCA_964460585.1 uncultured Algimonas sp. | reverse complement strand
TGTTTTCACAGACATCCGGCTTGATAACTGACATTGCGCCCCAATAGTCAGCTTAGGTTGCGACTGCCAATATAATCAAGGTAGGTATTGTTGTTCTCTTATAATAATAATGTCATTTTAGGTCAATTTTTCTAAGATAATTGACTGGATAGGCAAAAATTGTCATATTAAGTACATGTTTTTGTCATTTTAGGCCACTGGAGGGGATAATGAAAACGGCTCACCCTTTGGCAACTGTGTCTCCGTTGTACTTTTTCGAAGTCTTGAAAATCGCGGAAGAAATGGGGCTGAATCGGCAAACCGTCGAAACACAATTGGAAATGGACTTTTCTAAAAAGCCCCATCCCAAGACCCGATACAGCCTTGAACTATTTGATAGTCTTTTAAACATCGCTTCACGAGTATTATCCAATCCTCATATTGGAATATCTGCCGGGGAGAAATTTAGAATAGCCACTTATACCGACCTCGGTAACATTCTCGCTTTTTGTAAAGATATGGAAGAGGCCGCTTATATCAATAAACGATATTCTCCTCTCGTTCATACGTTGGGTGTTCCAAATCTGAAAAAGGAAAACTTAGGAAGTGGATTTAAGGATACATTTCTTTGGACACCAAATTTTCCAAAATCGGATTATCAAAAATTCTACAAAGTCACAGAGTACGTTATATCAAATTATCTCATGTCTCTAAATTGGTTGGCATGGGGGTTTGGGGTAGGTGTTGTTGAGGTTCATTACGCGCATGCGCCGGCCGAGCCGGTAAAAGTCTATGATGATTTATTAGGTTGTAAGAACAGGTTTGAAATGGATTGCTACCGGTTAATTATGGCTGATAACATTATGAATAAGCCTTTACCTACTGCAAATGCACATCAGTTAAATATTTTGAAGGCCAAACAGGATGCGATTCTAAATACATTCAATCAGGTGAATAACCTCATCAGTCGTGTTGAGGGCGCAATTCTTAATACTATTCGGGAGCAGAGACCAACGCTAGGCGTCATAGCCAATAATTTGAGTGTCAATGATCGTACGTTAAAACGACATTTAAAAGAGCAGTCCACGACTTATCGTGCGATTGTTGAAAGAGTTAAGCGTAGACTCTGTGAGGATCTTTTAGACGACGGTATGGGTTTGGCTGAAATTGCACAAACCCTCTGGTATAATGATCAGGCGGCCTTCACGCGTGCTTATAAGAACTGGCACGGTGTGACGCCTACCCGACGCGGTCAGTAGAAAGCAGCTCCGCCACCTCAATCGCGCCGTAAGTCAAAATGCCGTCACAGCCTGCGCGCTTAAAGC
>CAYWSI010000396.1:0-1305 GCA_964460585.1 uncultured Algimonas sp. | reverse complement strand
CCGTGGCGTCGACCATCTGTTCGATCTGTTGGGAATCGGCGTGGACTACGCCGATACGACAAGTGCCTCGTGCTTTACCCTTGAGACCCATGTCACTTATGCCCAAGAGGTTGTGCTGCATGACCCATTGCAAGTTAGATTGCAATTGTTGGACTTCGACAGCAAGCGGTTGCACATCTTCTTGCAGATGTATCACGCCGAGCAAAACTATTTAGCAGCCACCATGGAGCAGATGGTGCTCCATGTGGATTTACAGCAGCGCAAAGCAGCACCGATGCCTGTATCGGTGATCGCAAACCTCAAGCTACTAAAGACTGCACATGCCAAGCTGCCGGTACCACCGGCAGTGGGTCGGACCATTGGGATTCGCCGCTAGTAGCCTTCTAGCTCACCATAACGGTTGCGATGATAGTTCTGATCACCAAAGGTCACTTCCGATACGGCTGAGCGCTTAATGAAAAAGCCAATCTCGTATTCGTCGGTCATACCAATGCCACCATGCATTTGAATACCTTCGCGGGATACTTTGTTATAGGTCTCACCCACTTTGTACTTAGCAAGGGATGCAAGCTTGGCAATTTCGTCCTTGTCCCTGCCTTCGTCGAGCGCCGTCAAAGCTTCGAGTACAACAGACTTCGACAATTCGATCTCGCAGAACATGTCCGCTGCACGATGCTTCAACGCTTGGAAAGAGCCGATCGGAACACCGAATTGCTCGCGTTCTTTTAGATAGGCAACGGTTCGTTCAAAACACTCCTGCGCGCCACCCAGCATCTCAGCAGCCATCCCGATTCGGGCAATGTCGAGGGTCTGCTCAAGTACGTTCGCCCCACGCCCCAGCCGCCCGATCAAATCTTTGGAACTGACCTTTACACTTTTGAACTCAATGTTCGCGGCGTTGCGTGAATCGGCCATAATGGTTCGTTCAATGCTGACACCATCCGCTTTCGCATCCACCAAGAACAACGAGATGCCTTTGCGTTCGTCTTTCTTACCTTCTGTGCGCGCAACAACAATCAACTTATCCGCTACATGACCGTCCAAGACGAAGGTCTTCTTACCACTGATCGAATAACCCGACTTATTTTCCCGTGCTTTGGTTGCGACCCGGAAAGGATCATGCCGATGGCTTTCCTCCGACGCGAGGGCCAACAGCAACTCGCCGGATGCCAACTTCGGTAACAGCTCATTCTTTTGTTTACTCTTCCCCGCTAAATTCAGCAGGGTGCCACAAGTCCAGACAGACGCCATCAACGGACTGGCCGTTAAGGTGCGTCCCGTTTCCTCTGTAACCACCCCAAGACC
>CAYWSI010000395.1:0-1308 GCA_964460585.1 uncultured Algimonas sp. | reverse complement strand
AGCACCGGAGTCAAATTTTCTTACCCTTCAACGGACCTTCAACTTTGAATGATAAATACTGCATCCTCCATTGATTGAAGCCGCACACTTTACACGTCCGTTTGCCTGCGGCAGGAAAAGATATGGACGCACAAGACATTCTGCATTGGGCAATCGCACTTCTCATCGGCTATCTGGCAGGTTCTATTCCTTTTGGGCTTTTACTCGCAAAAGCCTTCGGCCAAGGCGATATTCGCAAAATTGGCTCTGGCAATATTGGCGCAACAAATGTGCTCCGGACAGGCCGCAAAGATATTGCCGCCATTACCCTGCTCTTGGACGCTGCCAAAGCAGGCCTAACGGGTTGGTTGGTGCAGCATTTTATAGGCGTACCTTTTGGATATGCCGCTGCTGCTGCCGCTCTTATCGGGCATTGCTATCCAATTTGGTTGAAATTCAAAGGCGGCAAAGGGGTTGCAACCTTCTTCGGCGCCTTATTCGCACTGGTCTGGCAGATTGGAATTCTAGCGGCTGTCATTTGGCTCGCAACCGCTTTTATAACCAGATATTCTTCACTCGGCGCGCTCATTGCCTGCGTGATTTGCACCGTCGTCAGTCTGATTTTTTTACCACAAGGACCGGGGGTCATGGTCGGTGTAATGTCTGCGATCATTCTGTGGCGACACCGCGAAAATATCGCCCGCCTAAAACGCGGCGAAGAATCGAAAATCGGTCAAAAAGGCTAAGTTGTGCCGCGCGAATTAAGCTTCACGGAACGCCGAGATTGGCTGCGTTTAATCCGCACACAAAATGTTGGGCCTGTCTCTTTTCGCGATCTCATCAATCGCTACGGCGATGCGAGTACTGCGTTGGACGCCCTACCTTCTCTTATCCGTAAAAAGCCTATCCATCCACCGCGTCCCGACCAAGTCGAAGCCGAGATGGACTATGCGGAGCAAATGGGCGTTAGACTTATCTGCGCGGTTGAACCCGATTATCCCAAATATTTGCGCGCATTAGACCCGCCCCCGCCCGTTATCTCTGTTCTGGGCCGATTAGATGTTTTGCATAAACCCTGCGTCGCCATTATTGGATCACGAAACGCCTCTGCGATTGGGCAGCGCTTTGCAGGTAGTCTGGCAGCAGAGCTTGGACAGGCTGGTTATACGATTGTTTCTGGCCTCGCACGCGGGATTGACGCGGCGGCACATCAAGGCTCTCTAACTACAGGCACGGCCGCCGTTCTCGGCGGCGGCGTGGACCATATCTACCCCCGCGAAAATACAGAGCTTCACGCGCACATCGTTCAAAACGGGGCCATCGTTAGCG
>CAYWSI010000394.1:0-1314 GCA_964460585.1 uncultured Algimonas sp. | reverse complement strand
GCAGGAAACCTTGGTCTTTCGGCGAGGGTGATTTTCACACCCTTTATCGTTACTCATGTCAGCATTCGCACTTCTGATACCTCCAGCATGTCTCACGACACACCTTCGCAGGCGTACAGAACGCTCCTCTACCATGCTAGATAAATCTAGCATCCGCAGCTTCGGTGTATGGTTTTAGCCCCGTTACATCTTCCGCGCGGGCCGACTCGACCAGTGAGCTATTACGCTTTCTTTAAAGGATGGCTGCTTCTAAGCCAACCTCCTGGCTGTCTATGCCTTCCCACATCGTTTCCCACTTAACCATAACTTAGGGACCTTAGCTGGCGGTCTGGGTTGTTTCCCTTTCCACGACGGACGTTAGCACCCGCCGTGTGTCTCCCATGATTGCACTCACTGGTATTCGGAGTTTGCATCGGGTTGGTAAGTCGGGATGACCCCCTAGCCGAAACAGTGCTCTACCCCCAGTGGTGATACATGAGGCGCTACCTAAATAGCTTTCGAGGAGAACCAGCTATCTCCGGGCTTGATTAGCCTTTCACTCCGAGCCACAGGTCATCCCCTCATTTTTCAACATAAGTCGGTTCGGTCCTCCAGTTGATGTTACTCAACCTTCAACCTGCCCATGGCTAGATCGCCCGGTTTCGGGTCTACTCCTACCGACTATGCGCCCTATTAAGACTCGATTTCTCTACGGCTCCCCTAAACGGTTAACCTTGCCAGTAAAAGTAACTCGCTGACCCATTATACAAAAGGTACGCAGTCACCAAACAAGTTGGCTCCCACTGCTTGTACGCATCCGGTTTCAGGTTCTATTTCACTCCCCTCACAGGGGTTCTTTTCGCCTTTCCCTCACGGTACTGGTTCACTATCGGTCAGCTGAGAGTATTTAGCCTTGGAGGATGGTCCCCCCATGTTCAGTCAGGATTTCTCGTGTCCCGACCTACTCGATTTCACTTGAAACTAGTTTTCTTTTACCGGGCTATCACCGTCTATGGCGTGACTTTCCAGACACTTCAAATAACTAGAACCAAGCTTAAGGGCTGGTCCCCGTTCGCTCGTCGCTACTTAGGGAATCTCGGTTGATTTCTTTTCCTCTGGGTACTTAGATATTTCAGTTCCCCAGGTTCGCCTCCCTGACCTATGTATTCAGTCAGGGATACTCTCGAAAGAGTGGGTTTCCCCATTCGGAAATCCCCGGATCAAAGTCTGTTTACCGACTCCCCGAGGCTTATCGCAGGTTACTACGTCCTTCATCGCCTTCAGCTGCCAAGGCATCCACCAGATGCGCTTCTATGCTTGACCATATAATCCAAC
>CAYWSI010000393.1:0-1320 GCA_964460585.1 uncultured Algimonas sp. | reverse complement strand
ACAGATGTGCCGAAAATTGTCGATTGGTATATGAACGGAAAAATAGAAATCGACCCCATGATTACGCATCAATTAAAACTTGAAGATATCAATGAAGCGTTTGATTTAATGCATGCGGGGAAGAGTATTCGCAGCGTGGTGGTTTATTAGGGTCAAAAGCTATGAATTTAGAAGAATTTGTACGAAATACACTTGTGGAAATAGCAGAGGGAGTGGAGGCTGCTCAAAATCATGACAAAAGTGGAGGTCAAATTGCCCCCTCTGCTATCGGTGGTCATGAATTACCCGAAGGAAAAGGCGTTACTCATCAGGCTAGGATAGTAAGCACAGTCATAGAATTTGATGTTGCTGTTACCACTTCAAATCTGATTGAAGGCAAAGCTTCTGGCAAGGGCAAGATTTTAGTAGCTCAAGCGGGTGGAGAAATTCGTGCAGAGCATTCATCTAGTAATATAAGTAGGATTAAATTCTCGGTTCCATTTGTGTTTAAGCCAAATGATAAACCTTGGCATAATCCAAAATAAATTAGGAGAAACCCAATGTTCACACACATCATGGTCGGGTCGAATGACACGGAAAAAGCGGCGGCATTTTATAATGCGGCTTTGGGCGCTCTTGGTGTTTCTCCGGCGCAAGGCGAGCGTTTGTTTTACATGCATAAGGGCGGCGCATTTGGTGTCGGAAAACCTCGCAATGGCGAGGCCGCAACCTGTGCCAATGGCGGTACGATTGGATTCCAAGCGGAGAGCCAAGCGCAAGTCGACGCCTTTCATGCGGCGGGCTGCGCCCATGGCGGAACATGCGACGGCGCGCCGGGTATCCGCGAAAATGCACCAGGCCAACCTTATGGCGCTTATTTGCGCGACCCTGACGGCAATAAAATCTGCGCTTTTGTTGTGCCTGCTAGATAGTGGAAACGCTCTCTCTGAATAAATCCTATGGCGGCACACAGGGTGTGTATCGCCATGAGAGCGAAGCCACAGGGACACCGATGACGTTCTCTGTGTTTGTTCCTGAAAGCGCACATTGCAAAAAAGGTCCGCTGCCTGTTTTGACTTTTCTGTCTGGCCTGACCTGCACCCACGCCAATGTGACAGAGAAGGGCGAGTTCCGCGCCGCTTGTGCCCAACACGATATTATTTTTGTCGCGCCCGATACCTCGCCGCGCGGCGAAGGCGTCGCCGATGATGACGGCTATGATTTCGGCAAAGGCGCAGGGTTTTACGTTGATGCCACGCAAGAGCCTTTCGATAAACATTATAAAATGCGGGATTATATTGAGCGGGAACTCCCAGATCTGATTGCCGCCAATTTCCCCGT
>CAYWSI010000392.1:0-1321 GCA_964460585.1 uncultured Algimonas sp. | reverse complement strand
CTCTTTAAGCTTGGGTTGATCTGGTTCTAACCCTAGTCTACGTTACCGTCAAGCTATCCGCTCTCGATAAGCGCTCTGCATGTCGATGGACCGGGGAGGGATCATGTTCGCGATGTTCGAAGCCGGTCCACCTACAGCGATGGGTTTTGGAGAAGGCGCATGCTAGCAATAGTTCCAATAGGCGCGCTGGCGTTGTACCTGTTGCTTGGCTACATATTGGCTCGCGCACTGTTTGCAACAAGCGGGCTCGGGTTCAGTATCTGCCTTGCGTGCGTTGTTGTAGCGCCTTTCGTCGCTGATGAGGTCTATAGGTACCAAAAGGTTTCAGAGCAGTCCTGGATTTGCGACACAATCGACGCTGAACCTGTACATCTAAAAAACACTGACTCGACAGTAGTAGTTATACCAAGAAAGATTTCGGAAAATACGCTCCCATCCAGGCTTAAGAATGCCAGATGGCTCTCTCCAGACACCTCAGTCAACGAGATGCTCGGCAAGAAATTCCTCGCTCTATTTGCCCAGCCTTTTGGTGCGGGAGGTTTATTTATGCCGGCGCTGAGCAAGCAAAACGTCGGCGAAATATGCCTCCCGGACGAAGATCAGAACAGTTGTGGACATCGTTTGCTGGCCAAACATTCTATGGACGAGGGTTTCGATACTAAAAGGATCATTCAGCAGCGGTGGATGGCCGTTTTGGTGGCCATGGACCGGTAGAAACGTGTTGAAGACTTGCACCTCGAACAACATGGATTTTGAAACCTGGTTGATCGCTCCAGAGACGTAGCAGTGCGCCACAATTACGGCGCTGGCGCGCCTATCTCTTAATTTAACATAATATATATTATGCGTACTTGGATTGTAGGCGACATTTGGTAATGTCCGCGCTTTCCGTTATTTAGAGATGTCCGCTTCGTAAACTCCCCGGCTTCAGGTAGAAACGTTTGAGGGAGATTTCGAGGTGAAGTTACTAACTGAACCGCCCCGGGTTCTCCGGAGACTCATCTGTAAGCCCAAAAATTATCGATAACGAACAAACGGAACGGAACGCAACGTAAGCACACCGATGGCCCTAATCCCCGTATGGGACATCCCTGTACTCCACACTCAAAGTGTCGATCATAAGCGAACATACGCCGGCGTTCGTCATACCTACCGGCATCATTTGCAAATATTGTCATTTGACGTTAATATATCGCCATATGACGGAAGGCAATCATCATGAAGCTAGAAGCCTATAAAACTCCTCAAGAACTACCTGGGGGTGCGCCTGGCCGTATCGCGAAACTATTGGGCCTGAAAACCAACGAGCACACGGACGAAC
>CAYWSI010000391.1:0-1325 GCA_964460585.1 uncultured Algimonas sp. | reverse complement strand
GAATGTCTTGCAATACATAATGCCAATCTATTTTCTTGGGTGGTGGCGGTAAAAATTGACCTGTTGTCACATCAATTTTTTTGCCTTTGCGTTCAAAGTTCGCGGTCGGCTTTGGGCCAAAGTTAATCGTAAGTGTCTTCGCATTTGTGAGCGTGTCATCGCTCTGCGCCGCAATGACTGCATTTTTTGCATACTCCGCTACTAGAGCCTCACTTGGTATAGGGGGCGGCGGCGGAGCGCCTTTTTTCACCGCTCCGGGTGGCGGCTTGCCCGTAAGCCATAAATCAACTTGTAGGCCTAATGCCGTTACAGCAATTCCCATAAAGAGAATGGCTGAAACGAGGCCAAGCCAACGGTGTAGGGCTCTAAGCGTCATTTTCATAATGTCCTCCCGTCTGGTTTTATTTTTTTAATGTAATTTAGTTTCGTGGATTAAATTAATTTCTATCAATGACTTATGACATCGGTTCTACGGTGTTAATTAATTTTCCAATTTTTTCGATTTCCACGGTGACTTCATCGCCCGTTTTCATAAAGATGGATGGTGTTCGTGCATAACCGACCCCTTCTGGCGTTCCGCTGACAATTACATCGCCTGGCTCCAAAGTTAAACATTCGCTCATGAGTTTGATTGTCTTCGCAACAGAAAAGATCATATCAGCTGTTGTCGCATCCTGCATGACTTTGCCATTGAGTTTTGTGGTGATCCGAAGACCCTTGGCGCCAGCCGGCAATTCATCAGGTGTAACCATAAAGGGTCCAAATCCGCCAGTTGAATCGAAGTTTTTCCCGATAGTCCATTGATGTGTCCTTTTTTGATAATCACGGATTGTACCATCATTGAACATTGAATATCCGGCAACGTGGTCCAGAGCTTCATCTTCGGAAACGCAATAGGCAGATTTACCAATGATGACGGCCATTTCACCTTCATAATCCAGCTTGTCAGAATTTGCGGGGATTTTGATGGGGCCATTATGCGGCGTTAGTGAAGTTGGTCCTCGGAAAAATACCACTGGATAATCAGGAGGGGTAAAGCCGCCTTCCGCTGCATGCTTTACATAATTAAGACCAAGGCAAATAATCTTACCGGGCCGTGCAATTGGCGGTAAAAATTTGGCTGAGGATAAATCGATTTCTTTGGCGCCAGATGTCTTCAGAATATCGTCTTCTAACGTCTCTAATTGACTGCCCGCGCTGTTCACAAACTCAACGATGTCGCTACCGTTGAAATTACGAACGTTTGAGATATCATAAACGCCTTTATCTATTTTTAAGGCAATGATATCTTTTCCAGCGATTTGCAATCTCGCAAGTTTCATGTG
>CAYWSI010000390.1:0-1330 GCA_964460585.1 uncultured Algimonas sp. | reverse complement strand
AAATACAAACGACCCCACCCCAAACTCCGGACTTACATGGATTCTTTATGCCACTACTCGTTCCTTACTCAAATGAAAAGGGTTATTCGATGCGAAAATTGAAACGATTGATCGTCACAACATTGTTTGTGTTTTCTGGTTGCGCGACAATACACGCGCAGACTCAGTTGTTCACCGTGCCTGAAGCGATTGCCGATGCTGATGCTGAATCGCTTTTGGAGCCGACGCGATTTGTTCGCGGAGCAGTTTTAGATATTGATACCGCTGCACTTCTCGCCGCGACGGAAGAAACGGAATTTTTGATTACCGCGCTTGATGTTAAAGATGCCCGTGCATCTCTTGTTCCGCTGGAATCACCCTCTGCCGAAAGCAAGGCTTGGCATGGAACATTTGAAGGTGGCGAAATTACGCTAGTGCTGCGTCAAGGCGCGTCAATTGCTGGCAATGAAATTGTAAGGCAATCTATAGCTGCAGGTACGATTCGCACAGACAACGGAGATGTCTATCAAATTCGACAGGCCGACGGAACTCGGGTGATCGTGCGCCAGTTCGACGTTGAAAACCTCCCTGAAGAACCAGAAGGAATCCTACCTGACGAGGAGATGCCGAGGGCAATAGAAGCCGATGCTGATGCGGCAAAAGATATTGCATACGAGTTTACCGTCGCTGTGTTCTACACAAAGAAGGCGAAGGATGCCGCTGGTGGGACTAGCAAAATCAACGCCGTAATTGATCTTGCAGTTACTGAAACAAACGTTGCCTATTCCGCAAGCAAAATCAAAGCAAAACTAAAGCTGGTTCACAAGACTCAAACAACTGATAGTGAATCAGGTGGATTTGATGGAATGCTAAAACGCCTTCAAAAAACGTCGGATGGCCACATGGATGAGGTTCATACCAAACGCAACACATACAAAGCTGATCTAGTGGTTTTGATTTGCGAAGATGATTCTTATTGCGGACTTGCCTATCGAATGAAAACGGAAAGCAGCAGCTTTAGCAAGTGGGCGTTCAGTGTTGTCAACCGAAATTGTGCAACCGGATATTATTCATTTGCCCATGAACTGGGCCACAACATGGGATGTTGTCATGACGCTGCGCACCCATGCACAAGCCAGATCTATCCTTATGCGTATGGTTGGCATTTCAAAAAAGGAGCTACGGAATACCGAACGATCATGGCGTACGCTCCCGGAAAACGGATTCAACGTTTTTCAAATCCCAACGTAAAATATCTTGGCGTTGCCACCGGCAAAGCCGGTGCGGCTGAGAACTACAAGACCATCAACAATACTGCGAATACTGTTGCCGCTTTTCGATAGCTTACTAT
>CAYWSI010000389.1:0-1334 GCA_964460585.1 uncultured Algimonas sp. | reverse complement strand
TTTCGGTGGAAAGCTCTCGGCTGAGTGGCTTCTAGCTAAAGCTACGCAAATAGCCGAGGAATCACCGGATAGCTGGAATAGAACTGAGCGCTTCATTGAGGCAGGAGACTGGTTGGTCTGGCAACTGACAGGCGTTGAGGCGCGAAGCTTAGGGTTCGCAGCCTACAAGGCACAGTACGATAATGACACCGGTTATCCAAAAGATATTGTGCCGGGCTTTGAATCACGTGTAAAAGAGCCGCTGCTTATAGGCTCAAAAGCAGGGGGGTTGTCTGTAGATTGGCAGGCACGCACTGGAATTACGGGCGCGTGCAGCATCGCAGTAGCGGTGATTGACAGCCATGTGGTGCTGCCAGCCATCGGAGCTGTAGACGATGGCTGTTTTGTCGGTGCTTTAGGCACATCCGCGGTATCGATGATGTTAACGCGTGACTACCGCCCGTTGCCCAAAGGCATTGAAGGCATGGCGAAAGACGGCACCATTCGAGGACTCTGGTGTTATGAGGCTGGCCAGGCAAGTTTTGGCGACACGCTGAGTTGGTTTGTCCAGATGTTTGCGCATGGCGATAACCTTGAATCAAGCTTTACCCATTTCAATGAGGCTGCGGCAAAGCTTGCACCTGGTGAAAGCCGGCTTCTCGCACTCGATTGGTGGAATGGAAATCGCGTTCCACATGCCAATTCAGCGTTAAGTGGCTTGATACTAGGACTGACCAATAGAACCGAACCAGTAGGCATATATAGAGCATTGGTTGAATCGCTTTGCTTAGGGATGCGTCTGGTGTTTGATTTATATGACAAAGGCGGATTCAACATCAATCGCGTAGTAATGACCAGCGGACTTGCACAGCGTAATCCACTGGTGGTTCAAATCATGGCGGATGTACTTGGGCGTGAAATCGAGGTGCCAGACGTGTCAAATCCGACTGCTCGTGGCGCAGCCATTCACGGCACGGTGGCCGCCGGCCTGGTCGAGGATTTTGCCGCCGGATCTGAAAAATATGGCGCCAAATCTTCACAGACTTATCATCCTGACAAAAGCGCTTACGCAATTTACTCAAAGTTGTTCGGACAGTACGAGGCACTTTCCAAAGATCCAGCTATTGCTGCCGCTATGAAGGTTCTCAGCGATAGCGAAGATGTATTGCTATAGTGTTTGCCAGCGGCTTATTAATCGTTCACTTGGCAATTCTTGCCACGTTCTTTGTCGCAATTCCTTATTCGAAGATGTCACATGGCTTCTTTAGACTCGCTACGCTTTGCCAGGAGGTGCAAATAAAACGAACGAGTGCTTAAACTAGCATCAAGTTTGTCGTGAACAATAGATATTAATA
>CAYWSI010000388.1:0-1335 GCA_964460585.1 uncultured Algimonas sp. | reverse complement strand
GACGCCCATGAACAGCTTGATTATGCACTCTCGCGGGGCATTAACTTCATTGATGCTGCTGAAATGTACCCTGTACCGGGCCGCGCCGAGACGCAGGGGCGGACGGAAAGCTATATTGGGAGTTGGGTAAAGGCGCGTAAAAACCGTGATAAATATGTTCTTGCGACCAAAATCACGGGCCGATCGGGTATGACATGGGCGCGTGATGGGAATGTGCCGATGACGCGCCATACGCCGGAACAAATTGATGAGGCGGTTGAGAAATCGCTAAAGCGGCTTCAGACAGATTATATTGATCTCTATCAGCTCCATTGGCCTGACCGCGCTTTGCCTGCTTTCGGGTTTCACGCCTATCAAGATTATGATGCGTCTGAAATGGTTCCGCTTGAGGATATTTTGGAATCCCTCAACCGCCATGTTGAAAAAGGCAATATTCGTCATATTGGCCTGTCGAATGAATCCTCTTGGGGGACGATGACATTTCTAAATTTGGCTGAAAAAAATGGATGGCCGCGTGTCGTGTCTAACCAATGTGTCTATTCTCTGCTTGCGCGCCGATTTGACTATGACCGCGCCGAGATTGCGATGCGCGAAGATGTTGGCCTCTTGGCTTACTCGCCGCTCGCCATGGGGTGGCTCACGGGAAAATATGATGATGGAACCAGTCCTGCAGGGTCGCGCCGGGCGCTCTTTCCAAGTTTTCTTGGCCGATATATTGTAGCTGAAGAGGCTGCTAAGGACTGTAATAAGGCCGCGCGTGAACTTGGTCTAACGCCTACGCAATTTGCGCTTAAATTTGTTGAATCTCGATCATTTGTGACATCAAACATTTTCGGTGCGACGACGATGGCGCAGCTCAAAGAAAATATCGATGCGCATGAGATAAAATGGACAGAAGAGATGGAAAGCGAAGCCTCGCGTTTACATGCAAAATATCGCGCGCCCGTTAATTAAAACCGTGCCGGCTCGTGAAATTATTCGCTGCCATATTTCTCCCTGAAAAAATTGCAGGGGATGTCGTCCGCCAGCAAAAGGGTGTGTCGGGCGCGCGCTGGGTCAGCGCGGAGAAACTACATATTACGCTCGGTTTTTTCGGAGATGTCGACGCGGATCATGCGGAATTGCTCGATAAAGAAATAGGGACGCTGCGTATGGGGAGCTTTGAGCTTAACCTCGAAGGCGGCGGGCATTTCGGAAAAACTGAACCCCATGCAATTTGGGCAGGGGTGTCAGCCTCGGCGGCGCTTATCCGCCTTAATCAACATTGCCGCCACGCCGCGCGCCGCGCGCAGGTGCAAATGGAAGCGCGTAAGTTTACGCCCCATGTGACAATGG
>CAYWSI010000387.1:0-1337 GCA_964460585.1 uncultured Algimonas sp. | reverse complement strand
GTCTCGATAAAGAACTGTCGTACCCCGAAACGTTGTCGTTACAATGGGAAATTCCCCACCAGAATGAAAGCTCGCGACACGACCAGTCAAGGTGGTCAGCGTGGGTTCCGCGAGAATTTTAGCCAGCCCTTTCTGCTTGGAAATTTCCAGCGCAGCCGAGAAAAGGGAATCTCCGGTCAAATCTGAAAAAAACAGGCCGCTATCAGGCCCGATGATTGGCCCTGAACCATCAACGAGACCGGCAGAGCCCGCACCCTGAGCGAAAACGTCTGGAAACGATGCACCTTCAGTTACGATGCCAAAGCGGGTTGGATCGGTAAAATCCAGAAAAGACAGTTTCGGGTCCCAATCGCGGCGAAAGGTTCTAGACACCTCGGCAACCTTGACTTCAAGCATTACTTGTTGCGACCCTGACACCGAAAGCAAGTTCACCACTTCTGCTTTCTCGCAGGCCTGCGCATTGCTTTCCGCCTCATTGCCTCCGTCCCCGGTACGACTACTCTCGCTACTAATACATTCTGGCAAATAGGCTTCAGCCACTTTGACAGCGGCATTTACGTTTGCTGACGAACTGACTGTACCTTCTAGAACCAAATTTTCCTGAGCCGAATAAATGTTGATGTTCTCGGAAGGCATCATCTGAAAAAGTTTCTTCTTCAAGGAGCCTAGATCGTGAGTAACCTCGACATTTACGGTTGCAAATATTCGATCATCCCTATCCCAAAACACAACATTGGTCGAACCCAACGCCTTACCCAAAACATGTACCTGATTACTACGCAGTATCAAGATATCTGCGATTGCATCATTACCAACCGAGACACGCGTTGGCGTGCGATTCAGTTCCAAAATACCGCTTTTGTAAAGGGTTAGAACCAGTTCTGAAGTCAATGGCGAACTGCCGGTATCCTGAGCGGATACTGGAGTGTTCAAAAGCGCAAGAATAGCCAAAGCGCCTGTCAAAGTTCGAAACCACATGATTGATGGCCCTATCATTTTATAATTTGACCTTGGATCTATTCACAGCGGTTCCGCGAATAATTGTTATATCACTCGAAGTGTCTCTTGGCGTAACACGCTTTACCGGCGCTTTTGCAGGTATATTCTCAACTATAACGGCCCGGTCATCCGGGTTTCGCAACACCAATTGAATTTTTCCTTCAGCGGTGGCGGCGGACAGTTTGGATGCCTCATCCAGATCAGCTTCCAAAGTGACCGCTCGCACAACGATAGGTTCGTCCTTGTCTTGACTGGCCTTTTGGTCAATCGCCAAAACCTTGATATCCTGGAGTAAGGTTCGCGTGCTTGCTCGCTTGTTCTGAATACGTGTCGCTAAC
>CAYWSI010000386.1:0-1345 GCA_964460585.1 uncultured Algimonas sp. | reverse complement strand
TTCGATACGCGTGTGTGATGCGTTTAGGAATTCTGGCGAAATCCACTACAAAAAAAGCTCCTCTTTCTTGTCGCTAACGAGACAGGAGATGAGGAGCTACTATGGTTTCCAAACTCAAAAGCAATTACAAGCTTTCCGCACTTGCGGTATTGGTACTTTTCTCGCGCATCAGACCTTTGGCCAAAGCCTAAATTGAGCATGACCGGCAATGCCGCCGACCACGCTCAATGCTTGGTTCGTTTGGTTGAAGTGCTTGGCCATAGCATTGGCCTCGGCCCATCTTAGCTACGTCGACGGCGAGTAAACAAACCCAGAGCACCAAAGCCCAAGATGGCAAGTGAAGAAGGCTCTGGAACACCTTGGACTTCACCAAGGACCGCGAAATTCAAATTGCGGTTTGGCGAGGGAGACAACTCTGTGGTGGTTGAAGTAAACTGAAAACGCCCACCTTGGACTCCATCAGTGCCAGCAGCAAAGAAAGACCCAGATTCAACGTACTCATATTCGAAATTCGTGAAAACGAAAGCAGTCAAGTCATCGCCACCATCAACTGTGAGTGCATCCGCAAAGTTGAAAGTAACAAACTCTCTGCTAGCGGTCGCACCATTACCATTAACACTACCAGTGATCGTGTCTGCATCAAATGTCGCGGCCCTTAGAAGCGTCAGTGAAGAGTTCGCATCCAAGAAATTAGGATTCACGTTTGCATCGGATCCAGCAGTTGGTGAGATCGTTAACCCTGTTGCGTCACCGGAAAAAAAAGCGACGGTGAAATTGTCGTCAGAACCGAAGGTGGTGGCAGTTGCCGACTGGAGTGTAAAGCCAGTAATACCAAGCGTTTCTCCAGCATCACCAATAGTGAATGAAGTCCCCCTCGCATTTGCGTTACCCCCAGCAGAAATTCTGCTTAGAGCACCAATACCAGGTTCAAACGTCCCAACCCCATCTGGCAGGAAATTTAGGTTCTCTAGGCCATCAAACAAACGGTTCCCCGTAGTAGATCCAGCAACAATTGTTTGAGCAGACGCCTGCGAAGCAAATAAAACAATGGTTGCAAAGGCGGCGAAAGAAAAACGACCAAAATTCATGTGTTGTCTCCCAGATTTTTAAAGTGTTTATGTTCGGTCAGAATGTGACGAAACTGTAACAATAAACTGGTCGATTGTCAAAAGGCGGCCTTTAGGTAGGGGGAAACAATGTTAACCGTGAATGCCGCGGGGCTTGTTAAGTTCCACTTCTACCTCGAACTCCTCTTCGCCTTTTTGTTTCATTCAGTCGCTATCCAAGGGGATCGAAGAGATCCGCGACATGAACCTAAAGATACAAGATAAAATCAATATCAAAT
>CAYWSI010000385.1:0-1349 GCA_964460585.1 uncultured Algimonas sp. | reverse complement strand
CAGTCTTTTCAACGACTTATGTGATTGGACTTTGAGATTAGTGGCGCACCGGGGAGGATTCGAACCCCCGACCCCTTGATTCGTAGTCAAGTACTCTATCCAGCTGAGCTACCGGTGCGTAGAGTGCGTCATGGACGCGGTTTATCGCAATCTCTTGCGAGCGCGCCTTTAAGCGGAAAACGTCTTGGTTCGCAAGGGCTTTTTACGGTCAACTCAAGGCTTTCGCATAATAGCGTACGGCCTTGGCCTGGGCCGGGAAATCTTGTTCTCCGAGGATTTCAAATCCTTCGCGCAGATGAAAGGCATGAGATGCGGGATTATTCGGGAGAATATTGACCTCACAAGCCAACCAATCATAGCCGCGCAATCGCGCATAATGTTCAACATCGGCATAGAGTTTTTGCCCCAAACCTTTGCCTTGCGCTGTCTCGTCAATGATGATCCGGTCGATATAAAAGAAATTCTCTAGATGCCTCGAGAGCCACGCCATATTCCAATGATCCGGATAATCCGCATCATGCGCATAACCAATCAAGACGCCCCGCCCATCTTCTATCTGCCTCGCATAATTGGCGCGCTCTAACACATAGGACAGCCCTGCCTCATCCAGTGGAGAGAGCCAATGGACAAAGGCCTCATTCATCCGCAGGAAATCTTGATAATGCCGTTTCTTAATATCGGAAATCATTGCGCGGCGAGTACACCTCTCGTCAAAGCGCGAGCCGTTGCTCTTGCCGCCGCAGCCCCAAGTTCAGCAAGCTCGACGGGGCGTTCACAGGATTTATCGCCGAGACTCAGAGCAAAAATCGTATCCCCATCGAGCGGCGTATGAGACGGCTGAACCGACATCGCCAGACCGTCTTGCGCCATAATGGCCAAACGTTTGAGCTGTTTTTGAGTTAAGGCCGCATCGGTTAAAACCGCGCCAATGACTGTGGATTGCCCCGCGCCTTTCAAAAAGGCGAGCTTTGTATCTTGCGGGTCTGACCAAGTGTAATTGGTGGGTGGACGCCTGCCCCCGAACTCACCTTCACGTTCATATATCCACGCGTGGGGGCAATCTGTATTTGGTAGAAATGGTGAGCCCACAGGATTGGCCGCAATCACGGCCTGCACGCGAATACCACCACTCTCTTCTGTAGCAATCCCTAGCCCGCCCGGATAGACCCCAGCCGTCGCGCCATGTCCGGCCCCGACGGCGCCTTCTGTCGTGCGGCTTTGCAAGGCACCGCAAGCTTTGAGCGCCAGCGCGGAAAACGGCGGCTCCATTCCCCAATCTTTATCGCCACCATTCGCATTATCAAAAAGAATGGCCGACGGTACAATCGGACTAACCGGAACAGGCGCAG
>CAYWSI010000384.1:0-1351 GCA_964460585.1 uncultured Algimonas sp. | reverse complement strand
TATATCCGCGAGAGCTATGGCGATTATGTGCTGCTCAAACCGCCCGTCCAATCCAACACCTATGTGTTGTGGTTCCTGCCTGCTCTCTTGATTCTCCTCAGCTTGGCCTGGTTCACCTTTCGCCCGAAACGCCGAGAGACACCCATCGCCATTGACCCTTTAACGGAAGAGGATGAAGCCCTGCTCAAATCCCTCATGGAGGACGGCGCATGATTTGGGTTTTAGGCATAGGGCTTGGGCTCGCGGTAAGCCTTTATCTCGTCGCGCCTTTTCTGGCCGGCAAGACGGAGGTTCAGACTGATGCGGAAATCAACGCCTATCGCGATGAGCTACGCGCGCTCGAAGCCAGCGGCGCGCCAGATGCGGCCAAAATTGCTCAACTCAAAGCCAGACTTTTAAAAGCCGCTAAAAGCGAGACAGCCCAATCGGGTCCCCGCTCTCTCGGACTGGCGAGCGGCATTGGGTTCTGCCTCATTGGCGCGAGCCTTGGGCTCTATCATTTCCTCGGTACACCAAATTTCACGCCAGAAACGCGCCAAACCCCGCCCGCTACGGCTAGCACAGGCGGGACCGATTATGCGGCGCTCCTCCCCCGCTTCGAAGCGCGGCTTGCGGATAACCCAGAGGATGCAACAGGGTGGACACTCTATGGCCGCACTTTGATGTTAGCGGGCGAAACAGATGCAGGCTTGCGCGCCTATGAGAAAGCCTTAGAGCTGACCGACACGCCAGAGCTTCGCAAAGAAGTTGAGGCGGCGAGACGATTTGCTGAACAAATTAAGTCTGGCCCTGACGCCGAAACAATTGCGGCCATGCGGAGCCTCTCAGAAGAGGACCGTACCGCCGCCATTGAAGGCATGGTCGAAAGCCTCCGAGCGCGACTCGAAACCGAGCCGAATAATCTAGAAGGCTGGGTCCGCCTCCTCCGCTCCCGCAAAGTCCTCGGGCAAGAGGAGGCCGCCAAAGCCGATATGGAAACCCTGCGGCAGGTGCTACCAGACCAAGCCGATGCGATTATCGCGCAATCGGGGTTGGAGGAATTAATTAAGCCATAATGTGAGTGACCTTCTTTGAGCGATTTTAAGACGCTCATTTGCGATTTAAAAGAAGATTTTTATAGTGTAGAATCATATTCATAATACTCCTCCTGATTGTTCGGAGTTGGTATTTGAATTTGGGGGGCAATCTGGGATGTATCTAGAGCCTCGCGTTGCGCCTGCAACTCTGGTTCCAATCCCCGCGCTTGAATTTCTGCTTGAGCGGATTCGAAGAGGCCAGAAATACGTGTATCTGCTGGAGCGTCAGGGCCGTAGTTGACACGCAGCCCGTCAACACGGGCATCTACTAAAGT
>CAYWSI010000383.1:0-1352 GCA_964460585.1 uncultured Algimonas sp. | reverse complement strand
ATATTTCCGGAATCAAATCCGGCATTGATGTTAAGTGTCATAAGGCAGCCTAGCTTTCAAAATCATCTGGTGCAGACGCCGCCGCTGATATTGCGTCGCCGATTTGTGCAACGTCTAACCCTTTCCAAAAGACACGCCAATCACCCGCACGTTGCATGCCATCACATTTTCGCATGTACCATGCATTGAACGGATTTTGCATGCGGGATCGCCAAACAAAGGCAGGAATTTCCTCGCAGGCCGTATTCCAAATATCTTTAGCAATTCCGTCGCCGCGCGCTTCCTGCGAAACAAAGAATTTAGACAGATAAGGCAAACCTGCCCGTTCCTTAAATAAGGCACCGCCCCTATAATCACGTTCGACAAAACCCACATAGAGGGGTGTATCGTAGAAGGACCGCTTTAAGCGCTTATCGAACGCAGTTTCTAAAGCCTGGGTCAATTTCGTTTTATGAAAATTTTTGAATGCGCGGCCCGTTTTAAAATCAATTCCCCGCCGAATAAGTGTCCCTGACCCCCGCGTTGTAAACAGCTCACCCAATAGGTTCAGCGGAGAGGCTATCACATAGCTTCGACGAACTTTTGCGGATTTTTCGAGAACTAAAACGCTATCCAAAAACCTAATCTGTCCGGCAGAGAATGTTTCTCTTTCCATAAATTCTGGCAAATCGGCAATGGTGAGATTAGCACGGCGCACGCCATTTTCATTTAATCCCCCTGACGGTTGAAGAAAAATAATCTTGTTGGGCTGCAAAGCCTTGGTCAGTCCTGCCAAGTTCATTTTCCCGCGCCTATCTGTCATTTCTAATATAGGCATTGTTCCACCGCGTGCGACTTTACGAACCTCTTTGATCAGGCCGTAAGTTGCCGTGTTTAGCTTTATGGCGCGAACACCAGACTTCCCTAATTCCTTCAAGAGACGCTGCGCTTGAAATGTTGCAGAGGTGCGTTGATCGTCCATTGCGCCAACAACGAGAGTCGGGCTGAGTTGCAAATTAAACAAAATCCGTAGGGCTGTAATCAAAGATTCCAGTAATGGATCTTGCAGGCAGCGTGGGTCCAGCACAATCATCGCGAAGGTTTCCGCATCTTGGCGAGCGAAGATATCCGCATAAAATTTAGCTTCATGTTCAGCGCCAACAGCAGACAGGCTTTTCAGGACTGTTTCGCGAACGCTCATAACGGCTCACCTCGCAGCGCAGCCGCATAGATAGCTGCCGCAGCTTGCAACTGCGCAATTTCTACATATTCATTAGGTTTATGCGCCTGTTCTAAATTCCCCGGACCATAGACAACTGTGTTGATGCCAGCGGCGCTCAACATCGATGCTTCGGTCCAATATGGCAGATCGA
>CAYWSI010000382.1:0-1355 GCA_964460585.1 uncultured Algimonas sp. | reverse complement strand
CCCTGGGTCAATGATCGTCACGGCGAAAAATAAAATTGGCTGGGCTGACACGACCGTAAGGTCGCAGGACCTATGGGGGCAGATTCAACGCCGATTCCGGTTTCCGACCGATCCGGAAATTAATGAACGAAACGTGAGCTTTGCACAAAAATTTGTTTCATCCCTAATAGAGAGTGGTCATTCTTTGCGTAAGGAGGCTCCTAAGAGCGGGGCATTGTGTATTGATGGATTTCCATATGACCGGTTAATAGATTTTGTCAGGGAGATAGACCTCCCGGAAGATGATCTTGGTAATCAAGCCCTGATAAAGCAGCTCCAGAGCATGAAAGCCATGGGGCTGCCTAATCCTCGGCTAGTTGTTTTCAATCAAACTAAATCTAGGCCTGTTGATTGGGCTAGGTTTCTAAATGCTGATGAGCAGGAGTTCATTGAGCGCTCTGAATACACTTTTTTGCCGGGTAAAAAGATTAAGTTGCCAAGAAGACGGATGATTGATGATAAGGGCAACGGGGTATACAAGGTAAACAGTGTGCATCTCGGAAATAGAGATGACGAAAAACTGTTTATCTCAGAGGCGGCAGCACAGCGGGTACGGGAGCGGACGGGCGACAGAGCTCCTTGGAGCTTTGACTACATTTGCTCGGATGAGCGCGAAGCTCCAGGTCTGCTTATCTATCATTTTGCGATTGCTGTTGGTCCGGATAAGCCGGTGGGGCGCTTCTCGCTAGAAGACGAGGAAGCATTTCGTCTCGGCCATGGGCTTCATCCTACTATTGGCTATTCGGTTTCTTTTCCGAGAGCGGAGAATATGAAGGGGAAGAGCCCGAGTGAAGTTGCCAAAATCGTTAAGGCTACCAAGCATAGCTATGCTGTAGGTAAGGTGTGGGCGCGGCTGCAAGAAATTAGTTCGTATGAGGGGTACGAAGAGGATGAGTAGCACGGATGCCTTCTTTAGTGACAACCCATGGAGTGAAATCAAGGAGCCGTGTTACCCATACGGTCGCAGGCTGTACCTAGAAGACGAGCGTTTTTGGGTGTCAATGGATAGCGATCAGTACTTGTTGTTCTTTGTTCACGATACTGGTGGCGATGCAGTGGAATCGCTGGAAAATATAGCTAGTTTAGAGGTCTCACTCGAGCCCTACGGTGCTGGGGAATTTCGGCTGGTTTGCAGGCTAACCTCAAAAGAAACCGAGCTGGAAGATAAGTTTGCAACTGTTGCCAAGGATATAGCTTTCTCCTGTAGTCAGTACAACGGCGCAACACTCTTTCTGAAGACTCAGGAGCGCATCAAATCTTGGGCCAATTTCCTTAGGCCGAGTCGTGGAGGTCTATCACGCTCTGAGTATGTTGGC
>CAYWSI010000381.1:0-1368 GCA_964460585.1 uncultured Algimonas sp. | reverse complement strand
TGGAGAATGGCTCCGGCGGATTGGCCTCAATCGTGAGGGTTCCGCCTTTCTTCACGAAATTGGAAAAAGCTTCGACGGTTTCGGAATAGACTTCGGCTTGGACTTCATTTTCTGCAGCACTGGCGGCAAAAAAGACAGCGGCTCCGAGGCCAAGTTTGATTGCAGATTCGCTTTGTCCAGTCATTTCCGCCGCAAGTTTAAGCCCGCGCTCGACAATGGAGTTATCCTCCAAGGTCAGCCGAAGATCGCGAAGCCGCAATGAATTATAGATGTCCAGTCCTTCGGGCGCAGCGTTTGTCTCTGCTTGCTGTTTTAACTTGGCGACCATGTCATTCAGGCCTTCTGCTGAATATTCGAAATTCAAGGCAAACGCGTCTTCGACGACAAATAATCCATCGGAGATAGAATAGGAATCATCCCCCTTATCCAGTGTTGTGACCGAGCTGCCAGACAGCTTAACCGTTTCAAAGCCTAAGGATTTTACAATATCATAATTTTGCGCAAATCCTGGGTTTTCTCCAAGCGACTCTTTGAGGGCAATGACCGTGGGTTTCAGGCTTTGGCGCGTTGTAATGACATCGCCATTTTCACTGGTTAGCCCTTCAATGCCGCCAAAATCGACTTTAAATCCTTCTGAATCCAGTTTCATCGTCTCTATAATCAACTGGTCATAGGGTTTCTCAAACGCGTTTAAATTACCGAGGGCGTTTTCCAAAATACCGTTCGTTGATAACGTCTGTCTGGGGTCAACCTTATCGCCGATAAGCATATTGCGAGCGCTCATACCTTTGAAGTCAACGGTCATATCTTGCGCACCGTTCTGACCTGGAATTGTGACGTCCAGATTGTCAATCGTGAGATCTGCCTTGCCGGCCCCCGACTCATCTCGGGCTTCACCCCATGAGAGAGATTCTAATGACCCAAACATCTGGTCAGATTGCATAGTCACATTGGTTAGGGAGACGGCCTCAAATCCCACGTCTCCTTGAGCATTTGATTTCTTGCCTAATATGCCTTCAAGGATAGCGGCCGCTGCAGCATCTGTGGGATTTGCAACATTTAACGTGCCAAAGGTGAAGGTCGTCTCCCCATCACCAATCCGAACATCCGTCAGATCTAAGCGTGCAAAGCCGGGGTCTTCATCCCCCATGCTCGGGCAATGGAAAATGGCCGATTTAGCGCTAAAGCTTGGCGAGTCCGCATTTTCACTTTGCAATTCAATGTCGCGGTAGGAGACGAGGCCATCTTCGAAATCTCGCGAGGCGAAATTCAGGCCATTGGCACCGCTTTCCCCCATACCAAGTCCGGCGAGTGCGCCTAAAGCTTCTAATTCGTCGACCTCGCAGGCTTCGGTTTCGAAATATTTTC
>CAYWSI010000380.1:0-1371 GCA_964460585.1 uncultured Algimonas sp. | reverse complement strand
CAGTGAATACTGACCCCTTAACTGACTAACTATTTGATTCGATGCCAGTCAGCGATGTTCCATAGCTCACTGTCCCACACATTGAGCAATACACCTCCCAGGCTGTTGGCGTGAGCGGACAGGCGACCACGGTGAACAAGTGGGATCATGCCGCCGTTTTGCACAATCATATCGTTCAACTCACGACCAATTCGGTTGCGCTCAGCCATGTCGGCGGTTTGTCTCAGTTCCGCGTGCAGTGCATCGTACTCTTCCATGCAGAAGCGCGAGATGTTTTCACCCTGCCATTGTGTGTCCGGTCGCGGCGCTTTGTCACACAAGCCGTTGCCCAGATACGACTGCGGATCGGTACCAGGATACGTATTTGCATACATTTGTACGTCTGCATAGAATTTCTGGAATGTATCGGGAGAGCCGGCATCACCGCCAAAGAAAACCGATGCATCTATATTACGCAACTCGGATTCAATGCCGATTTCACTAAACCACTCTTTGATCAGCGCCTGAAAGTCCTGTCGTACCGCGTTGGTTGAGCTCTGGTACAAGATGGATAGAGGTACGCCGTCCTTCTCGCGAATGCCATCGCCGTCGGTGTCTACTATACCGGCCTTATCGAGCAATGCGTTTGCACCGGCAATGTCCTGCTTATCACAGCTCATGCTGGTTGAATTGAATGCCTCGGGCGCTGGTACCCAGTTACAAGTAACCTTGCCAGCGGCGCCATAGCCAATCTCTACGAGCAACGGACGGTCGATCGCCATTGACATGGCCTGGTATACGGCAGGGTCAGTTAAAAAAGGATGTGGTTCAGCGGCAGTTGAGCGCACGTCTTCCGCAAGCTCAGGCGACGGGTTAGTTTGATTTAGCATCAGGCGCTCGACCAGTGGGCCAAATCCTGCCACAGGAGTGCCTTTGCCACCTTCGGCCATTTTTGCAATAACATCGGGTGCCAACTGCAAATTCCATCCATAGTCGAACTCACCGGTTTCCATCACGGCAGTGCCGGATGCTGCAGCCGATCCCCCGCCTTTGAAAGTGACTTTGGCAAACGCCGGTTTAGCCGGATCGCGATAGTTCGGGTTGGCAGAAAAAGTAATCACATCGTTGGGTTTGAATTCATCTACAACGAACGGGCCGGTGCCAATCGGATTGAAGTTGGCTTCAGTACAGGTAGATGCCGCAGCACCGAGACACTCAGCAAACTGTGCAGCCTGAATAATCGGACTTTCGCCACCAACAAAGGGGCCATAGGGATTTGGTGTTGGCTTTTCAAAGTTAACAATAACAGTGGCGTCGTCAGGTGTTTCAACCGAGCTGACCCCTTCAAATTTTGTCACTTGCGCGCAGCCGCCTTCCGGATGGGTACAGTAT
>CAYWSI010000379.1:0-1382 GCA_964460585.1 uncultured Algimonas sp. | reverse complement strand
GACCTACTCATGTTGGTCCTGCTTCAAGCCGTACTTGGCTTCGACAATTTATTGTACATTTCGCTTGAGTCCAAGCGCGCACCCGCGGATCAGCAAGCGCGGGTACGCAAGTGGGGCATTGGCATCGCGATTGGCTTGCGTATCATCCTGCTGTTTCTGCTGACCCGCATGATCGCCTACTTCCAAGACCCCTTCTTCTCGACTCACATCGAGGGCGTTATTTCCGCCACCTTCAACCTGCACTCAGTGATCGTGCTAGTCGGCGGAATATTCATCCTGTATACGGCCACGAAAGAGGTTGCTCACATGATGAGTCTGGATGATCTAGAGCTGGAGGATCGCAAACCAAGTTCTGCGGCGGCTGTGATCACTTGGATCGTCCTGATGAACTTGGTGTTCTCCTTTGACTCAATTCTAGGGGCCATGGCGTTGTCGGATGTCTTTATCGTGATGGCAACTGCGATCGTCATCGGCGGCATCCTCATGCTGGTGCTGGCGGACACCGTCTCGAACTTCTTACAAAAGAATCGAATGTATGAAGTGTTGGGGCTGTTCATCCTGTTCGTCGTCGGAATCATGTTACTCACGGAAGGTGGACATCTCGCCCACTTAGAAGTGTTTGGTGAACACATCGTGCCGATGAGTAAGACCACGTTCTACTTTGTGATCGTTGTGCTGGTATTGACGGACATTGTTCAGTCTCGTTATCAGCGGCGTTTGCAAAAGCTGCATGAGCTTGCGTACGCCCGGGACAATTCCGCGCAAACTCAAAACTAGTAGGCAAGGTAGCGCTCGCTCGTCAGCCACCTAACTGGGTGGCTGCGTGCAGCGCATCGATCCTGCTTCTTGTCAGTCTTCAGTGATTCGCATCACGCGCTCGAGCAATCTCGGATAGCTGACGGGCAATAACTGATTGATCAGTGCGATAAGCCGGGCATCCTTACCAACCAAAATGCGGGCTTTGTTGCGCAACACGCCACGCAAGATAATTTCAGCGGCTTCACTGGCAGTCAATCCTGCCAGTTCCTCAAAGCGCGCAGCTAGGGTCTCTTTGGTGGGCGCTGTATTGTCGCTGGGTATATAACGGGATTGGGTGACGATGTTCGTTTTCACACCACCTGGACAAACACAGCTAGCACCAACGTGAGAGTCTTTCAGTTCTTGGCGCAGCGCCTCAGTAAAGCCACGCACCGCAAACTTGGAGGCGTTGTAGGCTGCTTGAGTTGGCACAGCGATGATGCCGAACACGCTGGCAGTATTAGCGATGTGGCCTTCTGCGGCAGCTTGTAAGTGCGGCAGGAAGGCTTGAGTACCATTCACCACACCCCAAAAGTTTATATTCATCAGCCATTCGAAATCGGCCTGAGTAAGCTGAGCAACAT
>CAYWSI010000378.1:0-1386 GCA_964460585.1 uncultured Algimonas sp. | reverse complement strand
TCACAACCAAGTACGACGGATCGGTGCGCCAACACATACTGATCCCCCCCGAAGAGACGCTGTTTAGATATCTCAGTAGGTGAACTGTTCAATTGCATCGTGAAATCTATCCTCGGGATTGCTCAATAGTCACATCAACCATGATAACAACGCTCACACACCAACGGCAGTCTTTGCACAACTCAACAATTAGAGAGGCACGTCAAATTTAGCTACACTGGTTGTTCTTTTAGGGGCGAGAAGGGAGTTAACAAGATGCACGAGGTTTCTCATCGCAGCGTGACAACCAACGGTGTTCGGCTCCATTTAGCTGAATGCGGCGAGGGACCCATAGCGCTGATGGTGCATGGGTTCCCCGAGTCTTGGTATTCCTGGCGCTACCAATTGCCTGCACTAGCAGCAGCCGGTTACCGAGCAGTCGCCTGCGATGTGCGCGGTTACGGGCGATCCTCGAAACCGACCAGAGTATCCGACTATCGGATGCTACAGAAGGTGGGTGACGTCGTCGGATTGGTTGACGCATTGGGTGGCGAACCAATCACGTTGATCGGTCACGATTGGGGAGCACCCATCGTGTGGAACAGCGCGCTGTTGCGACCGGATTTGTTTCGCGGCGTGGCGGGTTTATCTGTGCCTTATGCCCCTCCCAGCGGCCGCAGTGGTATGCAACCCACCAAGGCCATGCAGATAGGCGCAGTAGATGACGAATTCTACATCAACTATTTTCAACAGGTTGGTCGCGCCGAACAAGAAATCGAACGGGATGTGCGTCAGTGGCTACTGGGCTTTTACTGGTGTGGTAGCGGCGACATCGTTGACGGCCCCAACATTTCTCGCGTAGACAACGGCAAAATGATGCGGGATAAATTTCAATACCCAGACCCAATGCCTCCCTGGCTAACGCACGCCGACCTGGACGTTTACACCACTGAGTTCGAGTACAGCGGCTTTTTCGGCCCGCTCAACCGCTACCGTTGTGTGGATCAGGATTGGGAAGACTTGGCCGCCTACGCTGGACGACCGATTGACATTCCTGCCCTATTCATCGGCGGCAGCAAAGACGGCCCGACCATTTGGGGTGCTCAGGCCATTGAGCAGTTTTCAACTACTCTGCCGCAACTAACGCGTAGCGAAATTCTCGACGGTTCAGGCCACTGGATACAACAGGAGCGGCACGAGCGCACCAACGAACTACTGATCGAGTTTCTCAATGAGCTGCACCAGTAACGCTTGCCTACGATCTATCTATTCCTAGGAGTTACAGAGAGAATCACAGAAGACACAGGAGCACAGTCTATGGACGACGATCTACGCCAACGCATCACCCGGCTGGAAGACATCGAGGCGATCAAACAACTCAAGGCTCGGTATTGCGAGGTCTGCGAC
>CAYWSI010000377.1:0-1390 GCA_964460585.1 uncultured Algimonas sp. | reverse complement strand
TGAACCGCACAGCGTCACACCGCAAAGCGATGTTCGCTAATATGTCCAGCTCCCTCGTTGAGCACGAGCAAATCGTGACAACGCTTCCAAAAGCGAAAGAGCTTCGTCCTTTCGTTGAGAAGCTCGTCACACTTGCAAAGAAAGGCGACCTCAACAGCCGCCGTATCGCCATTGGCCGTATGCGCAATAAAGAGCAGGCTAAGAAGCTTTTTGACGTCCTTGGACCTCGCTATGCGGACCGTCCGGGTGGATATATCCGCATCATGAAAGCGGGTTTTCGTTACGGCGATA
Organism: uncultured Algimonas sp.; assembly: GCA_964460585.1. Classification (GTDB taxonomy): domain Bacteria; phylum Pseudomonadota; class Alphaproteobacteria; order Caulobacterales; family Maricaulaceae; genus Litorimonas. The sequence goes on along the minus strand of CAYWSI010000377.1, from coordinate 1,099 downwards.
ACGCACCAATGGCTGTTATCGAATTTGTCGACCGCGACGAAAGCGCCAAAGGCAAAGTCGACCGCGAACGCGCGGAAGCGGCTGAAGCGTAAGCGCTTTAACATATTTTCTAAAAACCGCGGCTTTGACCGCGGTTTTTTTATGGCTTGTCGACATTATTAGCATAAATGCTAATTAGATTATTGAACGCGCAGTTTGATGTCATTTATCTAAAGGTTCGTGGTCATGAATAAGCTCTTCAAGATAGTTTTTCTTGCCGCTCTTGTGCCCTTTGCTGCTTGCAAGGAGCAAACAGCGGCTCAGTTAGACACGGTACCAGTCGCTTCAGAAGAGGAACTTAGCCAAAAAACAAATGAGGTCGTTATTAAGGCTGGCGATTTAGGCGGTCTCTATATTGAGGCTGAACAAAATGCCCCGATCGTTCTCATCATTCCCGGCTCTGGTCCGACGGATTTAAATGGAAATAGTCCTTTGGGTATCAAAGCGAATAGCTATGCGCTCTTAGCGGAGGGATTGGCAAAACGGGGCGTCTCGACAGTTCGCGTCGATAAGCGCGGTCTATTTTCCAGCGCGGACGCCGGCGACCCTAATGCGGTGACGGTGGACATATATGCCAAGGATTACAGCCTATGGGCCGACAGGATTACGGCGCAGACAGGGGCAGAATGTATCTATCTCCTAGGTCATTCGGAAGGCGCGCTCATGGCCTCTGCGGCGGCAAATTTAAATGCGAAGGTCTGCGGGCAGATATTAGTGGCGGGTGTTGGCCGTTCATTCGGTGAGGTCTTGCGAGAGCAGCTAAAAGCAAATCCCGCGAATATCATCATAATGAAAGAGGCCTTAGCTACGATCGAAAAATTAGAGGCGGGCGAGCGGGTCGATACGGAGGATATGCATTTGGCACTCAAACCTCTCTTTCGGGGAGAGGTTCAAGACCATATGATTTCGCTCATGCAGGCTGACCCGTCAAAAATTGCGGCGGATGCCAATGTGAAAACCCTCATTATTCAGGGCGAAACGGACCTACAGACCTCTGTTGAAGACGCGAAAACGCTGGCCGAGGCAACGGGCGGCACCTTGGTCATTGTGCCGGGCGTCA
>CAYWSI010000376.1:0-1401 GCA_964460585.1 uncultured Algimonas sp. | reverse complement strand
TGGCGAAAAGATAACCGAACTACATTTGCATGGCCCAACCTTCGACGTCCATCGCTGCCTGACGGACAGCTTCGGACACAGTTGGGTGAGCGTGACATGTACGGGCGAGGTCCGCACTGGCCGCTTTAAATTCCATCGCGACCGTCACTTCATGGATGAGGTCACCTGCGAGCGGTCCGAGAATATGTGCGCCAAGAATTTCATCTGTTTCTGCATGGGCGAGGATTTTCGCAAAACCTTCAGCTTCATGGTTACAGCGTGCACGCGAGTTTGCTGTGAAAGGAAATTTGCCGCGCTTAAACGGAATGCCAGCTTCTTTCAGCTGCTCTTCCGTCTGACCCACAGAAGCGATTTCAGGATGCGTGTAAACCACATCAGGAATAACCGCATAATTCACATGACCAGATTGTCCCGCAATCGACTCAGCCACGGCTACGCCTTCTTCTTCGGCTTTATGCGCGAGCATAGGGCCGTCGATAACGTCGCCCAAAGCCCAAATTCCGTCGACGGAGGTTTTCCAATGATCATGCGGAACGCGGCCGCGATTATCGGTTTCGATACCGACATTCTCAAGACCCAGACCCTCCGTATAGGCTTTGCGGCCAATACAGACGAGGACGACATCTGCATCGATATCTTTTGGCTTTCCGCCTTCTGCCGCTTCGGTTTTAACGCTTAAGCCTGATTTGGATTTTTCAATACCCATAACCTTACGGGAGAGCTCAAATTTCATGCCTTGCTTCTTAAACATGCGCAGCGCAGCTTTTTGAATTTCCTTATCAGAATTGACCATGATGGACGGCATAAATTCAACGACCGTAACTTTTGCGCCCAAGCGCCGCCAAACAGAACCAAGCTCAAGACCAATGACGCCGCCGCCGATGACGAGGAGGTTATTTGGAACCTTTTGCAAATCCAAAGCCCCCGTTGAAGAGACAATGGTTTTCTCATCAATCTCAACACCCGGCAGATTTGCCACTTCGGAACCTGTCGCAATGACGATATTTTTTGTCTTATAAACTTTACCGTCGACCTCGACTTCACCCTTGGCTTTGATTTTTCCGAAGCCCTCAATGCGCTCGACATTGTTTTTCTTGAAGAGATATTCAATGCCTTGGGTGAGGCCCGTCACGACCTTATTCTTGGCTTCAATCATGGCCGGCACATCGGCCTTCACACTGGCTTTTAGGCCCATCGCGGGAAAGTCCTTCTGGACCGTTTCCATCAAAGCTGTGGAATGGAGCAAGGCCTTAGAGGGGATGCAACCGACATTTAGGCAGGTGCCGCCCAAGGTCTTACGTGTTTCAACACACGCGACCTTAAGTCCGAGTTGGCCGCAGCGAATGGCGCAATTATAACCGCCGGGTCCGCCACCGATAATGATGACGTCATATTGGTCAG
>CAYWSI010000375.1:0-1402 GCA_964460585.1 uncultured Algimonas sp. | reverse complement strand
TGGATAATCGCCCAGATAATGCTGAGCCTATCGGTGTAACGCCATTGGTTCGCTTTTTTTATGGGTCGGCTTTATTTGAAGCCGGGTGGAGCGTGACAGATGACCAACCCTTGCTCAATTTTCAATATCGGTTTTAGGAGACCATGATGTTCAAAATTCTTATCACAGCTGGGCTAATCGCCTTTGCATCGCCGGTCATTGCGCAGGATCGGCATCACAGCGGCGCGACTTATCAGGATGCGTCTAAACAGGATGCTTCGCTACAACTTGCCGATAGGCCGGAATTAACGCAGGCCTTGGCCCAAGGCGGTGAACCTATTGTCGCGAAAGTCCTCGGCGCGGTCTGTGATTTCTGCGCCAAGGCGATGAATAAGACCTTTGGGAAGCGGGATGATGTTGCGGCTGTCTATGTTGATTTGGATGCCAAAACGCTCAATCTTGTGATGTCTCCGGGTGCGTCTATGGACGACGACACCTTACGCAAATTAGTGAAGAAAGCCGGCTATAAGGTCGATACAATCCTACGCGGCGACCTTTTGATAAATGGTTAGGCTAACAGAGCCTATTTCCCGCCGCATCTTGCTGGCACCAACGCTGTCTTTATTTGCGAGCACGTCAACACTTCTCTGTTGCGCGCTTCCGGCCTTATTGGTGACAATAGGGGCGGGGGCTGTGATGGCAGGTCTGGCATCCAATGTACCAGGATATATCTGGTTGACGGAAAAGAAGGGGCCGCTTTTCATATTGTCGGGCGCGTTGCTCGCACTTGCCGCTTTGATGCGCTGGCAGTCCCGCAATGCGCCCTGTCCAATTGACCCTGTCGAGACCAAAGCTTGCATGCGTCTGCGGCGGCTGAGCGGTATCATGCTTTATGCGTCCATCGTAATTTATGCTGTCGGCGGGTTCTTCGCCTTCTTTGCCGCTGATTTACTCCTCTAAATCCGGCGTTTTTTCCTCGCGTAAAAATCCAGAACTAAGCCAATCAATAGTCCTGCCAGAAGAATATTCTCAGGCCATAGCGATTGCTGCCAGATATTTTCTGAGAGCCATTGGTTCAAAACAACATAGGATAATGGCGTCAAAGTAATCAGGAAGAACAGTGTGTAACTCGGGCGCAGCGCCAGAAAAATAACTAAGCTCATCAGATACCAAGGAAATAAAACAGGGCTCAGCAAGAGCGGAACTGCGATGGTTAAGGCGAGTGCGAGTTCTATTTTACCCCGTTTGGCCAGCCATGCGCTGATCGAAAACCCAGTCGCGGCAAGCCCAATAAGCCCAACGAGGAAGATATTATTGGAGAGTCCTAGTGTCGTTTTAAGGCTTTTCAATATGGGATAAAGGGGTGCACCGCCTCGCCATTTTTCGAAAAACACCGGCAAGAGACCCAGCGGCTTATAGCCGA
>CAYWSI010000374.1:0-1405 GCA_964460585.1 uncultured Algimonas sp. | reverse complement strand
TGGGGCGCGCGCAACAAACCGCAGAGCAACTCGCGCCGCTGGGTGAAAAACGCGATATCTATGGCGGCCAAAAAGAACTGCTCTACGGCGAAGGCGCTGTTATTAATCAGCTCGAAGGCCCGGCGCATATGCTGAAAAATTCAGCGGATTATCGCTAGCAACCTAGCTCGCTTACTGGCCATCACTCATCAAAAGGATCACCGACCGCGCGAAAGGCCGGTGGTCGACGCTCTACGAACGAGGCAACCCCTTCTTTAAAGTCCTCTCGCTTGAGACTTTCTTTCATCCATTGATTCGTTTCGACCATGGCATCGTGCAAATTTTCATTCAGATGCCGATAGACTTGTTTCTTCATCATGCGCAACGAGGTTGGGGAACAATTCGCCGCCAGTTGCTCGATGTAGGCTTTGCACTCAGCCACTAGCTGCGCATCGTCAACCACTCGATCGAGTAAGCCGATACGCAAGGCTTCGTCGGCGGCCACCTTGCGCGAGCTCCACAACAAATCAAGCGCCCGGGAGCTGCCGATCAAGCGCGGCAATATCCAGCTCTGACCGTGTTCCGCAATCAGCCCGCGTTGCGCAAATGCCGTCACGAAGCGCGCGCTCGCGGACCCGAACCGCATGTCACCCAGCAGCGCGATCGACATACCCAAACCCGCACAGGGTCCATTCACCGCCACTAAGATCGGTTTGCGGATGCTCATAATGTAGGTGAAGCTCTGAGTGAAGTTGTCCCCCATAGAGGCATCGCCCGGCTGGGCGTGCAAGTCAGGGGCACGCTCGCCACCACTGCTATCCCCAGCTGCCTGGTTGCTCAGGTTATTCATATCCATGCCTGCACAAAAACCGCGCCCTTGGCCGGTGAGAACAATGCCAACAACACGGGTATCCGCCTCGGCCGCCGCAAACGCGTGTTTCAGTTCGGCCAGCATCTGGGTGGTAAGCGCATTGAGCGCGGCGGGCCGATTCAGGCTGATCACAGCAGTCGGACCATCGACTTCGACCAACAATTCTTGATAAGACGTTTGCATAGCGAGTAGCTCCCCCAAGTGATTGTGTTGTTCAGCGCCTGTCTTTAACGCATAGACTGTAATACATAGACTTTATCGCGCCATCTGGCGCTGACCGCGCCAGCGGTCAATAATAGCGCCCGCAGCACACCAGCAGGATAGATCATGACACCGAACCCCACCATTTTGAGTGGCATAGCGCCTTCCGGGCAACTGACCCTCGGAAACTATCTGGGTGCGCTGCGCAGCTGGGTTGCCATGCAAGACAGCTACGACTGCTATTACGTCCTAGTTGATCTACATGCCATCACCGTACGGCAAGACCCAGCCAGCTTTGCCGAGCGTTGTCTCGATTTCATTGCGCTCTATATTGCCTGCGGCATCGACCCCGAG
>CAYWSI010000373.1:0-1405 GCA_964460585.1 uncultured Algimonas sp. | reverse complement strand
TGTCATGACTGGCTGTTGCTAATTGTTCGCGCCGTTCCTCTGCTAATTGCAACGCAGCCCCTCTCTCCTGTTCCGCAGCTAGTTGAGCCTGGGTCGCCGCAAGCTCTCGTTCAAGCGACACTGCTGTCTCTCGCCTTAGACGGTGTGCCTGCGCGTTGATAGCAAGGGAAAACATGCTGGCCTCGAACAGTGCTCCGTAGCTAATGAAGTCGAACGATCGATGAACGTCTATGATCCCCGGTACCGAGTGAGCGACGCTTGCTAGCAGACCGACAAGGGCGAGCCCCGACCAGGCCACGACGAAAAATCCGGCGCCGGGGTGTTGTCGACGCCAGGCCACAATGCCGATGCAGAAAAACAGGATTAGGCATAGGGATGTATACGGAAAGCCGACTTCTTTGACCCAGCTAGCGGGCCCGAGCCACCCAACAACAATAACCACGCAAGTTAAAGCAATGGTAAAAGACAATAGCCGGTTGAGCATTGGGTTGTGCTTTTTGACATCAAGGAACTCGCGAGTAAAGAGTGCAGCTGCGATGTTCATGATGTAGCCGAGAAAGATGGAAGCAAAGGCGTTCCAGCCTGGTGCATTCGGCCATAGATATTGAAAGGTGTAGCCCATCATATGGGCGAGGTAGAGCAGAGTAGCGGCGAAGTAGAATCCGTAGAATATCCGCACTGACCAACGCATAACGCCCATGGACAGCACGGTAAGTAGAATGATGGCGATTCCGGCAGCACCCATAGCGAAATGTCGTTGCTGGGTTTGGGCATCGAATTCTAGAAAACTTGTCGGAGTCTCTATGCTGATCGGTAGGGCACTGGAACCACCCGCCTGGTATTGCACCACAAGCTCCACGGCTTCATTTTGCGCTAGCCGAAAGGGCGCGACCAGCAGACGGTTGGCGACTTCTCGTTCATCAAACCGGCTAGCTGCACTGTTGCTCAAAATGGTTTCAATACCACCCTTGCGAACTAAGTGGGCTTCGATGGTTTGCATGAATCTCGTGTGTAGTACGAGCCTAAATTCGCCGGAATCGCTGCGTTCATTGTGTAACTTCAGACGCAACCAAATTTGCGCCGGTGTGAATCCGAAGTCGATACGTTGCTCTGGCAACGGTTGAAAGCGGTCGGAGGGCAGCGCGAGTACGTTCGGCAGGGTTAGTTGTGCGGAGTCATCGACTAAAGCGACGAATTGTTCGTTAGCAGCGCGGATTGGCGCTTGGTTCGTGATTCTCACCGTCGAGAGTGAATCTGGCTTTGCTGACCCTTGAGCGATCGCGGGCTGGATTAGGATCGCGAACATCAGCCACAGGGTGGCCGTAGCACGTGTGCAACCATTCCTGGTTGCTGCAATTGAATGGTTCAGTTTAATCAGAATCTAGCCTGGTGCATTGCCAAAGGT
>CAYWSI010000372.1:0-1415 GCA_964460585.1 uncultured Algimonas sp. | reverse complement strand
GCTCATGACCGTGAATGACGCCATGGTCATGCGTAGATTTTGAATTCGTCATGAATAATCTCAAATACAGTTAAATTGGTTTGACGTCGACTTCGCTTGAAGCCTCTTTGTTATGCGTCATCCGTCCTAACCGTTTACTGAACGGCGCAGCTGTAATCCCGTGTAGGACGACGCTTAAAAGAACCGTGGTGGCGACAACGGTTTGAATGAACTCTGCCTGCTCGACATGTAAATCTTCGAGGATAAGCAAACCAAATAAGAGAGACGCTAATCCCCGCGGCCCGAACCATCCTAAGAAAGCCGTCGTCGCCAGACCCAGTTTCATCCCCAGCATTGAAATCGCGACAGGCAGCATTCTAACAAGTGTCAGGCTTAGGCAGGCATATAAGATAATAGGCCCTGAAATATGGTGAAGCGCCTCGGGCAGAATAAGCGCGCCAAATAAGAAGAAAGTTAAATAGGCGAGGAACTGACTTTCCGTCTCCGTAAATTCATGCAGGAATTTAGAATAGCTTACATGGAGATTGCCATAGGTCAGGCCTGCGACAAAGGCCGCGATAAAGCCATTTCCATGACAGACTTCTGCAACGGCAAAAGCGAGAACCGCGAGCGCGATCGCGGCCACGCCCTGAAACTCGAATGTCATCCAGTTCTTTTTTGCTGTATATGCAATCAAATGTCCGCCAATCCACCCCACAGCAATACCGGCAATCGGACCAATAATAACTTGAAGACTTAGAAAGATGAGCCAGTTTTCTTCTGGAGCCTGATGGTGAATATTCAGAAAGCACGCAAAGAATAAGACGGCCGGCAAAGCAATGCCGTCATTGAGGCCGCTTTCAACATTTAGGCCTTGGCGAATTTTTAGAGGTATCGTTTTATCCGCCAAGACAGACGCACCTAAGGCAGCATCCGTCGGGGCCAAAATAGCGGCAATAAGGGCGGCCTGATACCATCCGATACCTGGGAAGATAAGATAGCCAATAATCGTTCCCATTATGATGATTAAGGGCAAAGCCACTGTCAAAAGCCGAACGGGAATCGCTTTCATCCTGCGCAAGTCAGACAAAGATATCTGAGAGGAGTCCGCTGCGAGGACAAGGATGAGCGTGAGCTCTGCGAGGACATGGAGCCCGCCTTCATTATAGGTCAAGCCAGCGGTTTCCGCTAATATACGGGATAAGAATAAACCGCCGAGCGTAAATAAAATCGGGGGCGTTAAAATTGTGCCTTGAATGCGTTTTGAGACCAACGCAAAGCCGAAAAAAACGGCTCCAAATATCAAGAACAAATTTAACGTCATGAGAGTCGCTTCAAACTCCCCGTTTTATAAACGAGCCTATGAAGGTTTCCGATTTTTTCTAACTTAGCATCAATCGTCACAGGAACGGCGACTTGATTTAATATTTCAGCAT
>CAYWSI010000371.1:0-1424 GCA_964460585.1 uncultured Algimonas sp. | reverse complement strand
AAAGGATTTTCATATCCTCAACTGAATCAATGGCGACGCCAGCTTTGCCAACATCGCCCGGAACACGCGGATGATCACTGTCATATCCGCGATGCGTCGCAAGATCGAAAGCGACAGAGAGGCCCTTTTGTCCTGCCGCTAAATTCTTGCGGTAAAATGCGTTAGATTCTTCCGCCGTTGAGAAGCCCGCATATTGACGGATGGTCCACGGGCGGTTCGCATACATGGTGGCGCGCGGCCCGCGCGTGAACGGCGCAAAACCCGGCAGTTCTTTGCCGATACTCGCAGGTACATCTTTGGCGCTATAGACGGGCTTTATCTCAATGCCCTCTGGCGTCATTTTGGTGAGGCCGTCGACAGGTTTCCCTCGCAGTTCTTTTTCCGCGAGCGCATACCAATCTTTGAGCGTCGGTGATTTAGGCATGATTATGTTCCGGTGTTTCCATTAATTCGATTAAAACACCGCCCATATCTTTGGGATGTAAGAAGATGATGAGTGTCCCATGTGCGCCAATCCGAGGTTCATTCAAAACGCGGACACCTTTGGCCTCCATCTCGGCTTTCGCCTTATGGATATCGGTGACTTCAAAACAAAGATGGTGTTGTCCGCCAAGCGGGTTCTTTTCCAAGAACTTATTGATTGGAGATTTCTCGCCAAGCGGCTCTATCAGCTCAACTTGTCCTGCGGGCGTATTGACGAAAATGACCTTCACGCCCTGCTCTGGCAGGTCCAGCACATCGCTAATATCGTTTGCATTGAAAACTCGGCGGTACATATCTGCGGCCGCGACAACATCTGGCACAGCGACCCCGACATGATTGATCGGGCCGAGTTTAAAGTCTTCAATGCCCATTCTATAGGCTTCCATTAATGAGCTTCATGACCCCAGAAAAATCTAATCCATCTTTTCCTGCCGCTTCCATCAGGGAATAAATCGCTTCGGACTGTGTCCCTAAAGGCGTGGCCGCCCTCGCCGTTGTGGCGGCCTCTTGCGCGAGGCGTAAGTCTTTCAACATCATCCCCGCTGCAAAACCCGGTTGGTAATCGCGGTTAGACGGCGCGCTCTCCACTGGACCCGGTGCAGGGCAATAGCTCGTCATAGACCAATTTTGCCCTGAGGCGGTTGAACTAATATCGTAGAAAGTCTGTGCATCAAGGCCGAGCTTTTCTGCCAAATTAAAGGCCTCACACGTCCCAATCATATGAATACCGAGCAGCATATTATTGCAAATCTTCGCGACCTGTCCGTTCCCTGCATCCCCTGCGTGGAATATATTTTTGCCCATAATATCCAGAATGGGTTGAGCGCGCGCAAAAGCTTCGGATGTGCCGCCGCACATGAAGGTGAGCGTGCCTGCCGCTGCGCCGCCAACGCCGCCAGAGACTGGCGCATCTATCATGGCGAAACCTTTGCTCTCGGCTT
>CAYWSI010000370.1:0-1432 GCA_964460585.1 uncultured Algimonas sp. | reverse complement strand
GCCATTTCGATACTCCACCTGCTGGCAGAACATCCCTGTTAAAATTCCTATACTCTTCGATTCATCGAGACGCTACAGGCCAACGTCGCCGGTGCAGACTCTAAGAGTAGGGGAATTACTGGTGGCATTGCTGCATTCAACCGGCGGTTTGGGCGAAGACAGCCAACCTACTTATTAACGACAGCATCGTCGCCCAAGGGAAGTGTATCCAGTATCCAGGCGATGAATTCAGGATCAAAGACGGCGCTCAACACAGGATCCTTCAACGCTGCGCGCATCAAGGGGCTGTCGTACCAGGTTCGGATTTGATTTTCGAGTTCAGCCGTATCGGCCGGTGTTTTAAGTGATCGATACTGTGCCCAGTGTGTCCAGACGAAATCTATATTCCATATCCAGACACGCATGACGTCATCTCTGGGTTCGCCCAGCTTGGCGGCGAGCGAGTCAAATGCCTTTGAGTAGCCCGGAACTAAACTGACCACGGACCGCATGAGATCCGGATCCGAGAATAATCGGTCGTTGATTTCGCGGATGCCAGTTACACGAGCCTGCCGACTCTGATCAGTGGTGGCAATACGTGCGTAGCGTACCTGTGTGGCAAGGTAGGCTAAGGTCACCACGACACCTATGGCCCCAATGAACTCACCGTAGTTTCCCAGCAGTTGGGCAAAGGCCTGGTGATCCATAATTCTCTCCTTTGGAATTGAACGGTGAAGTAGGAAGAATACCCTGCCTTTAGCTGGGTTGCGCTGGGCACTTGGTTAAGTGCATGGGCAGTTGGGTGCAGATTGGGGTTGGGCGCGCCGTGATGTCTGTAATCACGCGAAACAGGCCACCGTATAGGGGGCACAGGCGGTGGCGTGGCTGACTAGTTTGGCTGTGATTCTAAATCTTGTTCGGGGATGTCTAGATGAACATGGCCGCTGCGTGCATCCAACGTCACAACGAAATGTTTCAACAAGCCATAGCCAATAAAGCCGTCAGATTGGCCGCGCCCGGCTTTCATCCGTGTTGCTGTATTTGGTCGTCTTTCTAGCAGTCGCGTTTCAGCTTTGCCGTTCTCAATGACCACGCTTGCATTGCCAAGCTCGAATGGCCCAATCTGCACGTCTGGAAGAACGAAAAACAAGAGCGATGCTGCCTCATCACCCATTGAGTCATCGAGAGCTTTTGCTTCATAGCGTTTTAAGAAACCTGCTTTCTTTACCATACTGCGACGCAGCTTCATGCCGTGCTTGAGGGTGCTGTCTAAGGTGAGCCCAGCAGGCGGAGCCATCTTTTTCAACGACTTAGGTCTCTTCTCACCCCCCGGTCAACTCTCACCCCGGTCAACTAGGTCGTTCCCCCCGAACCGTCACGCGCTGCATATCGCGTTTGGCGTCGCCATAGTCGTGAATGGCAAAGTGCATCACACAGCGGTTATCCCACATAA
>CAYWSI010000369.1:0-1432 GCA_964460585.1 uncultured Algimonas sp. | reverse complement strand
GACATAGGATGCGACGGAAAACTGCGATATGTCAACGTACATCCTGACTTGGCGGCCAAACGCATTTATAGGAGCGGCACGACGCAAAGGATAGATTCGTTATGGAAAACTGGAAAGCGCGCCTCGTTCAAGGTTATCGTGATTTTCGCGCGGGAGATTATCAGAACCAGAAAGACCTCTATGAGGAGCTGGGGACGAAGGGACAATCACCCAAAATTATGCTGATTGCCTGCGCCGATAGCCGTGTTGACCCGACCGATATTTTCAATGCCTATCCCGGTCAAATGTTCGTCGCGCGGAATGTCGCCAATCTCATCCCTAATCCTGTGACGAATGACAGCTATCACAGTACAATGGCGGCGATTGAATATGCCGTGACCGTGATTGGCGTCGAGATGATTGTCGTCATGGGGCATGAGAGCTGCGGCGGCATTCAAGGCTGTATTGCGGGTCTAGGTCACAATCCAGAAGGCGGCTATGTCAATCGTTGGGTCAGCCAAATCAATCATGTGCATGAGCGGCTAAAACCGCGCGGGCTGACGGATGCCGAAATGCAATATGAGATGGAGCTGGAAACCATCCGCCAGTCTTTGGATAATCTCATGAAATATGACTTTGTGAAATCACAAGTCGAGGCCGGGAAACTCAAACTTCAAGGCGCTTATTTCTCAATCATTCAAGCCAAGCTCATGCTGGCTAATGACGACTTAGAATTTGAGACGGTCGAAGTTTAAGCGGCGGTAGCGTCCGCGCCCCTAACGCCGTAGGAATCCATGTCGATCTCACGCATGATGCAGACCCGACAAGGGAAAGAAAAAACGTCTTAGGCCGCTTTTGGGGCAGCCGCCTTGACGTCATCTGTGACGCGATTTTCAAATTTTTCGAAATTCTCGATAAACATGTCGACCAATTTCTTAGCTTGCGCATCATAAGCGGCGCCGTCCGTCCATGTTGAACGGGGATCAAGTAATCCAGACTCCACACCCGGAATGCTTGTGGGTACCCTGACTCCGAAATTTGGATCGAGGCGGAAATCCCCCTTGGCGAGTGACCCATCTAAGGCGGGATAAAACTTGCTCATTTCGCTTTAATGGAGCCAATATTTGCCAAATTTAGACCACGCCCACTAAACTCAATTTTATGCCAGTTCGGCGTAGGAAATGGACTATAGGCGCGGTGTTGCTAGCCGCGCCGTGATTATGCCTTATAGCTTGGGCGCTCTTTCATACGGTCGTGCCAAGCGAGGAGGGCGGTTTGGTCTTCTTGCGGAAAGACCTTCACCCAACGCGCAAAATCTACGGTGACTGTCGCCGTAATATCGGCCACGGAATAGCTATCGCCGGCAACAAACTCATTTGCATTAAGTTGATAGTTCAAGGTTTTGAAAAACCATCCGAGTTTCATCAAGCCGCGTTCAGCAAGCTCTGGGATT
>CAYWSI010000368.1:0-1435 GCA_964460585.1 uncultured Algimonas sp. | reverse complement strand
GGGTGTGGTGATCGTCGCGTTTCTAGTGTCTACATTCTGGAGTGCAATTACAGACAGACCAATCGGGTTCGGGCGTGACGGCGAACGAGAACTGAACACGCCGACGTCGTCAGGGTTCTTCGCATAGGGTTTTCGATAGACCAATTGATCGCGTTGTTCGTCCGAATCACTTTCACTAGCCCACCAGAGCACGACGGCATGGCTGAACTCACCTAGCCCGGCAAGGCCATCAGCGTACCGAGGTTCCAGAGTGATAGCGAAGCCAACATTCGTTGGATTAATACGGCCAATTAAAGTGATATTCTTGTTGTCTTGCATCTAGCTTCTCCAATCGTTCAATTCGAGGGGCAAACACAGTCGAACTTTGAAGCCGTGAACGGTATCAATGTACCGCTCGTAGCTCGGGCTGGACCGCATTTCGTGCTTGCTAGCCATAAACCAATCACGAACGAACCAATCCCAATACGGACTTAGATCGTGGCTATCATTGGCAGCTAGCTCGACTTCAAGTTGGGCGACTAGTCCACCTTGTAGAGACTGAATGCTGATCGCGCCATCACCTTTGGTCTCCGGTTTAACGGCAACGCAGGCGTCATAGATCCAGCTCTCTTCCTTGGTGATGAGCGAATCCGACCATGCAATTCCTATGCTAGCCGATGTCTGCGCAGCGCAGTCACGATCTTCTACCCACTGCTGCACCTTGCGATGCATAGCGCTTATCTCCCGATGCAGATAGGGGCCCTTGCGTCTGTAGTAGGCAAGCAGAGTTTCAGGTTGGTGGCTAAGCTTCACTTCAAGTTCGATGGGGCTATCTTCAAGCGGATTGGCAGCTATGGCTTTTCCAATCTTGCTATTATTTCGGTAGGCCGATGGCGAGCAGCCGAAGTGCTTCGTGAATGCCTTCGTAAAGTTGGCTCCACTGGAATAGCCATGAGCAACAGCTACTCGGGTAATTGAATGACCCTTGTTGTAGATCAGTGTGCCTGCAGCGCCCTCAAGACGCAGTCGGTTGACCATATTGGCGACAGTTTCGCCGGAGAGGGCTCGATAAATGCGGTGAAAATGGTATTTAGAGAAATTCGCAACAGCGGCGAGCTCTTCGATTGAATGATTCTTGTCGAGGTTTAGAGCGACCTGATTAGTCGCAGCATTGATTCTTCGTTGATAGTCAGTGGTCTTGTCCATCGTCCATCAAATACTGCTGAGTTAACTCGATTCTGTAGCAATGTTGCGAAGGTCCGCAATGGGCACAAAGCGGGCATATTCACATTGGTTCCAAAGGTTCGCTTTCGGCCAAAAGCAGACGAATATCGATCAATGCCCTATCGCCTCCCTCACGCGTAAGCGCCATTCAGATAAACTCGGCCTTAGTGAGACCAGCTCGCCAAACTCGGGCGTAATGCCCCCTTCGATTCCAGTGTTGAACACCCCATAT
>CAYWSI010000367.1:0-1435 GCA_964460585.1 uncultured Algimonas sp. | reverse complement strand
GGAGCGCTAAACAGTAGGTGTGCGGAAAATGGGTAGCAGTCTCACTGTTAAAGTATCGTGATTGTAGTTGTTTTGGTGTGGCGGCTTGGTGGTAAAGAGTACTTCCCTTTTTCAGATCTTACAGCCCATTATTTAATATTTTCTAAAGCTCTCCATAGCGTGGGCTGATACCACCATACCCTGGATGGCACTCAACTGTATCTTGCCCTGAATTTTAATTAAATTCCCATTCTCGATATATCTTCCATTGCTCGAGAGCTAATGACAGAAAGTTTTTACTTACAGGGCTCGGCTTATACACATTTGTGTATTCGTTGTTGCTGAGTACACAAGAAAAATAGTACGGTGCGCCTTTAAAGTCAGCTAAACCTGTTCTTTCACCATCCGGCGGCCGCAGGCCGCGCAGTTAAATGATTTGTTATCTCAGGCAAGGTAAATCGCGGTGTCCTAGTAGCATGACAGTAGAACTAGTTCTATCGGGTTCAACCTTTATCTTTTGACTTTCCAATAAATCTACGTTCAACTAACAATGATATAAACACTATTGGGGACAGAAGTGTCGAAATAACTAGTAATGCAGTATTCGAGACGAATCAATACCTATTACTCCTGCGGCGCTTACAAAAAACACGAAAGTGCAAAATATATACTCAGCGATCAACCATCCTAGCCATCTGTATCTTTGAACATATCTTCGCCTTCGTACCGATAACGCAGTAATCGCCAACAAAAAGAGCAACATCAAAAATCCTACTATCGCCCCTTAACCCATATACAATTCCCTGTGTGAAATTGAAAAATACTTAACTACAACTATAAACTTGTAACCTTAACAATTAGTGATATTAGCTCACATGGAAAACGAGATAACGCCCACCTCATGAGAACTTGATGGCGACTGACCGGAGCAGCAGCGAAGGGAGGGTACGGTCAAGTTTCACTTGCAGGCGTTTGTTATGCTTCTTGTGCAAGATGACATACAGCTTCTATGTTATGACCATCTGGGTCTAATACAAAGGCTCCATAGTAGTTTAAATGATACTTTTTCCTAATCCCCGGCATACCATTATCTGACGCTCCAGCCCTCAACGCAGCTTCGTAAAATCGATCAACATTCAATCGACTATTCGAAACAAAGGCTATATGCATGGGTGGATGGACCACAGTGTCAGGACCAAACCAAAATTCAGCTTTACCATTTTTTCCGAAGCCTACCCAGTCTTTTTCCTCTGCTACCAGCTCCATACCCAATGGCGCTAGAGCTATTGAATAAAACTCTCTACTTCTCGATGGATTTGAGACTGCTATCCCTATGTGATCAATAAGCATTTCGTGTCCTTTGATCCGTAACAACTGTCCTGGGTATGCTTCCGAATTAAGTGTCCTTGAGTGTCATGGCCTCGGCCGCCAGTTGCGTGATGCCTGACCAGTTCTT